>JAHDGN010000045.1 GCA_020627645.1 Akkermansiaceae bacterium | reverse complement strand
GTAAGTGGGAGAGCGAGCTTCATCATCGGTGATTTGAATTGAGATCTTATCTGTATCGTCTGCGCTGCCAGCTCTCGACACGGCCGTTTTGGAATTTGACCCATTTTGAGAGGACGGGAGTGTAGCCAATGCCTGTTGATAGTCTGTAGTTAGGATAGAGTCCGCGAGAATAGCGTCCATATCGGCGGCCGTAGTAGGGGCCGTAGGTGAATCCGTAACGATAGGAATTGTAATGAACTGGAGCTAGGCCGGAGTAGAGCCATTTTTCGAAAGGGCGTCCGCTTTGTTCTCCTTCGGAGCGTGAGTCTGGATTTCCCCAGGCGAGGTAGACCGCGTCTTTGGGCATCCCTTTTTCAATGGTGCCTTGGCTCACTAGCTCTTTGTGTTTGGGGCTGAGGGGTTCAAATAGCTGGGGAGCTGATTTGATTCTGGTGGTCGGGGTGCTTGTTGAGCAACTGACCACGAAGAGTCCGATGAAGGGGAGGAGAAGGAGTAATTTCATGGGGTGAAGATAGTGCGGGTTAAATGGGGATGCAAATGGATTGAATGAGTGGTTGGTGTCGAAGAGGAGTCATTGGTTTGGGCACTTCTTTTTGGCTCTACTGGGAATGAGTCTTGATGATCGAAATTTCTGAGCCCAAGAGTTCCATTGGTTTGAATCCAAATGGCTTCGCGAGGAGGATGTCTGGAAAGCTGGCGATACGGGTGTTGTAGGTTTCGACTGCATCGTTGTATCCGGCAGACATGAAGGCGATTTCGTTTTCGCAGTGAGTGAGTTCTTGAGTGAGGATTGAGAGGGGTTCGTTTGCTCCTAGGTTCGGATAGGCTTCCCGAAGGGCGATGATTTTCTGGACGGTCTGGTGGGAGTTAGACAGGTCTGCGCCAAGGTTTTGAGCTTGTTCGGGTGATTTTTGGCGATTGGTTCGCAAATCAGCGAGGTGAGTTTGGAGTTCTTTTTCGTGGTTGAGCGCCGCTGATGCGACTTCGTTGAGCTTTGGGATAAGGTCGTTTCGCTTTTTAAGTGAGACATCGATATTGGACCAATTTCTGCGGGCTCGTTCTCGGAGAAACACGAGGTCGTTGTAGTGCACGACGATAGCGATGAGAGCCATGAGCAAGGGGCTGATGAGGGCGGCGGCGAGGTAGCTGGCTGGATTGAAGGTTCCAAAAGTTCCAAAGATTAGGAGACCGGCAAGAAGGGCGGCTGAGAAGGTGACAGTGAGAACAAGCGCCGATTTGAGTCCACCTTTACGGAGGATGTGATTTTCATGAAATCCAGAAATGAGGAATGGGGCATTGGCCCAACTTTCTTTGTCGCTGTGATTAGCGAGATACAGCCGATCGCCCGTTTCGGGGTCAAGTTTAGCGTGAGCCATGATGTAGACGGGGTCGCCAAGCTGAAGGCGGTTTTCGGTATGGACTCTTCGTCCTTCTTGTCTTGTGGTCTCACGCCAGGTGTCCAATTTGGCCCCCGAGGGGTCGACGGGGACCGATCCCTCACGGTCGGTGCAGAGGAATGGTGTCCGCTGAGCGTCTTCATGTATGGTGACCCAGCGACTGGACTTGCCGCTCCCTCGTTTTTCGCGGACGGTATAGTCATAGGCGATACAGTTCACACCACTGAGAGGGGCGTTGAGTGGTGATTGTGTGTCCGGAAGGTCGATGAGGCCTTTCACTTCGGAGAGTCCGTAGGCTAGTCCGGCAGATGCGGTGGTGGGTAGGTTTTCGACCATTCGTTTGTGTCGTACTTTTCGGAAGCCAATGAATAGACTGATGAGGCCGACGATGAGGGCGATAGGGATGCCGATGTAGCTTGTTAAATTAGATACTTTCGCGGTTTTGAATTTTGAATTGATTTGGGCCAGGAGTTCTTCGTCTCTCTTTGTTAGGGGGATTTCGTTTGCTTGTTTGGTTGAAGTGAAATCTCTGACGATGTTGTAGGGGAAAGAGCCAGTTTGGGTGTTCGTTCGTCGTGATGCGGAAGCGAGGTCGATGCGGATGCGTCGAAGGCGTTTTCTGACTGGTGCGGGGACTTCTTTGTAGTCGGAAATATTTCCTAATTCTTTCCAGTTTCCATTCCATGAGACTCCATGTTTGGCGAGGTCTTTTTGGATGATGTCGCGAACGACTATTTCTTGGCGGTGGACTCTCGCCAGGGATTTTTTGATATCGGTCGTCATCATGCGGAGTCCGAGACCGGCGAGGATGATGCCGGTTATTAGGCTTAGTAGAGCGAAGAATACGAGAATGCGGTGATGCCCGAGAAAAGAGAAGATGAGGGCAACGGTTAGTCCGATGAGGCCCATGCCGAACCAGCAGAGCCAAATTGATCCGATCGCTCGTGAGCTGCGCTCGCCGTGCTCCGTTTTTTCGGAGATGATCGGGTGGTAGTCGCCTTCTTGGTGAAATTGGACGACCTGACCTTTGTCGGTGTCTTCTTTTAGGAATCCGAGTACGAATACTCGGCCATTGGGGTCGATTCGGTGCTCGGTGTAGCGATATCCCAATGATTCGCGTCGGTGCGACTGCTCTACGTTGAAGTCGACTTTGTCGTCTGGTTCGACTCGGATGAGGCCGGTTGAGTCTTTGAGGTCGAAGGGGACGAATTCGGTACGTGATTCGACGGTGACCCATGTCTTGTCTCCGTCGGAATCTGTTTCTTCACGTTCTTTTTCGTAAAAGTAATAGAGACAGGGCTTTCCACTATCGGGCGCTTTTAGAAGTCCGTCGCCAAGAGCGGACGGATTTGCTCGGCCGGTAATGTTGACTTCACCGGGGACTACGGCGGCAACTGTTGTTTGTGGGATGCGTCCGATCTTTCGGAGTTCGGCAATTCTTTTGTAGCTGCAGTTTTGAAGGAGGATGCCGATGAAGGCGGCGAGAAGGACGAAGAGAATCTTCCAGACTTTTGCTGAGCGCTTAGGGTGTTCTCTGCTTCCTTCAGGTGGTTGACAGAGAGGGCAGGTGCCGTTGTGGTGATGATGAGCTGATGTCGCTCTGGCGATACTTTGGGAAATTTTGAGGCCACAGTTAGGGCAGTTTTCTCGGTGATTGGGAGAAGGTTCAGTCACCCCTAAAGGTTACTGGTGTTTTTATGTTTTTTCAAACTTTGTCGATCGGTAGGTGGGGTGGAGTGTTTTCGGTTGAGACATTGAGCAATTGGATTGAGAATGGGGCATGGCAATTGAGATTGAGTATTGTGAACAATGAAACTACCGGCCTCAAGCTGACCGTGTGTCGGCCGAGATTTCCGGAGTGACGAATGAAGAGGTGGTTTTGGTGCCAGGTGGAGGGGGGATTTTTGAGATCAGGAAGGGTGGTCAGGTGATTTGGAAGAAGCAGAGGAGTGGTCACTTTCCTGAAGAAGGGGAGGCGGCGGGTCTCTTTCGTTAATTTTTTTGAGGAGGTACTGGTTTTTCTGGGCTGTGTGGTGGTTCGGCTTTTAGCTTTTGGCGATTAGCTTTTAGGGGAGCTGCCGCTCCGAGGGGGGACGGCGTTGATGGCAGGGGACGGGGGATTTTGAGGTGGATTTTCTCGAGAAACTTAGCTTCTCAAGAAATGTTGCTGTTGATAGTTTTGATTCACCGTGAATTGGAAGATTGTAGTTGTGGGATTGTCGGTTGGTGTTGTGACTCTATTAATTTCTATGGTTTTAGGTATTCGGGAGTTTTTGGCCGAGCCCGAGTTTGGGATTTTTGCAGCCATGGTTTATCCAATTGGAGGATTGTTGCTATCTCTTGTGATCTCTGGATTCGCTTTTTTGATTGGAGCTTTGGTGAAGCCAAAGGAGAAGTAATCGGAGATTCTGGGTTTGAGGTTGTTTCGACTTTGGGCTTTTAGCGATTAGCTTTTAGGGGAGCTGCCGCTCCGAGGGTGGGGTGGCCTTGATGGGGAAGGGATCGGAGGTTTAAGGGATGTGGGTTTTCTGATCTAGTGGGTGAGCTAGGGTCTGGTCTGCGTGACAGCGTTTGGGAGACCCAGGACTAGTGGCCTGGGTCTGTTTTCCAGAATGGGGACGGGAGGGGGTTACTTCGAGAGGGTGTAGTATGCCTCGAAGTATGGAACGATCTTCGGGCGTTTATTAGGGTCCATTTTTTTGAGGCGGCGGAAATGGATTCGCTTGGACTGGTTTGCTGGAAGGTTTTTTGAGCTGAATTGGAAAACACGGGTGCCTTCTTTGCGATCAGCATTGTGTTTCAGAGTGACTGTGACAGTGCCTTTTTCTAGGTCTGTTGTGATGGATTTGACTGATTCCTCGAGTTCGTTGTTGCGAGGTGAGCCGTATCCTGGAGTGTCGTGGTAATACCAGGATTTGACTTTGAAATCTGAGGTGTTGAATCCTTCAGAGCGGTCGCCGATGAAGTGGAAAGTGAAGATTTCGCCTTCGTTCGTGACGTCCTTGAGAACGGGGGCGTTCGTCTGTTTGTAGGACATTCTCATGAGGGCGTAGATGCCTCCCCCGTAGGCACGCCAGCCGCGACCGGTTTGTCCGATGTAGAGGGAGCCGTTCTGGTCAAAGGTGAGGCGCATGAGACCTGAGGGGAAACCTTGTGCGAAAGGAATGACGGCTGCTTCGTTGTTCGCTTTAGGGAGAACCCGGAAAAGGGTGGATAGAGTTTGGTCGCCAAGGAACATTTCTTTTTCGAAGGGACCAAACTTTCCTCCGGTGAGGTCCCAGACGGGGCTGCCTGGGGAATTGGCGACGAGGGATTGAGGAAAGAGGGCGAGGGAGGTTTCGGTTTTCGGAGCCCATTTTGTCCAGTGGATTTCAGGGGAGTTTGGTTTGAGTCCTGGCATGTCAACGAGGCTCGAGGGGTGGCCGTAGTATTTGTCTTTTTGGAGGTGGTGGAGCTTTGAGGTGCCGTTGTATTCACCTTGGTTTTCGGTGTAGTAGAGTTTTCCGTCAGGTCCGGTGGCGATGCCGGCGGGGCTGCGGAGGCCGTAGGCGAAGGGGGTGGTTTTTCCATCAGGGGTAATCTGAAGGGTCCAACCGCGGTAGCCTCCCTGGGATCCCATGAAAGCGCCGTCCGCCTTGTAGATGGGCTTTCCGTCTCGGTGGCTGAGGTTGAGAGTGACGTAGTAGTTTCCATCGGATCCCTTGGCGGGGCCGTGGACGTATTCGTGATAGTTTTCGGTGCAGAGGAAGTCGTCTGAGAGGGTTCGGTAGGTATCGAAGAATCCGTCGTTGTTGGTGTCAGTGATTTCGGTGACTTCGGTTTTTTGTCCGGCGATGAGTTTGTTTCCTTCGATGAGGATGGATAGTGAGTCGAGGAGACCTTCGGCAATCATGGTCCAGGTGTTGTCCTTGAAGCGCCAGACTCCGGCAGTTCGGGTAGAAACAACGATGGATCCATCTTTGTCGAGCGCCATTCCCATGGGTTCGAATAGTTGAGGGCGTCCGTGTGGGTCGAGAGGTGCAGGGATGCGTTCGGTTTCGTACCCGGGGAGGGCGGTGAGGCCGGTGGCAGGAGTGGGGTTGATCTTGTGGGTGAGCTGAGTAGGTTTAGGAGTTGGGCGCCATAGTTTTTCGGGTGCTGGGGTGGTCGAGAAACTGACGGGAGTTCCGTTGACGGTCCAGGTGGCTAGGCCCTTTTTGGTGATGTTGAAAGTGAGGGTGTATTCTTTTCCGTCGACGGAGTATTTAAAGGTTGGGATGCCGTCAGGTTTTTCAGGATAGGAGTAATGGATGAAGTGGGCGTTGGCTTTTTTAAGTTGGTCGGCGAAGTCTTCGTCGCCGTGGAGGTTCTTGGCGATGGTGTTTTCGTCACCAATAAGGGGTGATTGGAAGGAGAGGTCGACTGGGGGGTGGAATTGGGGAGAGGGGTCGAGTTTGATTGCGACCGATTGGTGACCAGGTTTGGTAAGGCCTCGACCGCGCCCTTCGGTTTCGCCACTGATGTTGATGAAGCCGCCCCACCAGGCTTTGGTGATGGTCATGGTGCGGGGGTCGAAGGCGTAGTTGAGTCCTGATGGAAGTCCGACGTAGATGGCACGTGCGGAGGAGCCTGCTGCTCGAGCTCGGTAGATGCGGGTGCGGTCAGTGACGAGGATTTCTCCTGGGTTTTGATTAATATCGCGTTTGACTTCGGGTGCGGATTGGTCGTCGGCGAGAACCTGCGCGGGTCCACGTTTTCCTTCGTCATTTAGGGTTTGAAGGTAGTGGTAGATGGCTTTGGCCTTTTGTTTGCTGAGAAGTTTTTCGTCATAGGCGGCCATGACGGGGAGGTAGGGTTGTCCTTTGGAGGGGCCGTTTTCGTGGATGGCGAGTTCGGCCGCGGGCTGCCGAATGGATTTGAGGTAGTATTCGTAGTCGGCGACAACTTTGAGACGATGTTGTTCGGGGCCTTCCGCGACTTCGCGTTCACGAGGCTTTTGGGGGAATAAACCGTAGAGAGAGGGGCCTGTTTTGACGACTTTTTCGTCGAGATTTTTGGAGTGACATTCGGCACAGCCGAGGGAGTCGAAAGTTTTCTGGCCAAGTTTGACGAGGTCTATTTTTTTAGCGGTTAGGAATGGGGTGATGAGAAGGGTCGCGACTGCGAGGGAAAGTTTTCTGAGCGGCATGGGGGTGAGTTTAGTTTTTTGCATAGATCGGGCGAGGCTGTTTTTTTAAGATGGTGGATTTTGTGGATTTCGATACGTTTTGGAAGTCCGTTTCGTTACGGATTGTTTGATTTATTTCGCTCGTGAATTTTTCTGTATTGCTGAGGTCGTTGGGGGTCATCCTGCTTTTGTTGGGGGTGACGATGGTGGGATCGGTGGGTTTTTCGGCAGTGATTCCGGGTCGTGAGTTGCACAATACGGGATTGGATTTGGGTGGGTGGGTGATTTCTTTGTCCATTGCGTTTGGGTTGGGGGTGATTTTTTTGGTTTTCGGGGTGATTTTGAGGAAAAAGTCGGGAAGAGGGGGAGTGATGAGGAGGAGGGAGGCGATGGCTTTGGTGGGTGTGGGTTGGTTTGTCTGTAGTTTTGTGGCGGCGATGCCCTACTACTTTTGTGAGCCAGGGGTGCCATTGAGTGCGGCTTATTTTGAGGGGGTGTCGGGTTTGACGACGACAGGAGCAACGATCTTTGTAGATCTGGAGAGTTTGCCGAGGAGCATTTTGATGTGGCGTTCGTTTTCGGAGTGGTTTGGAGCGATGGGGATTTTGGCGATGTTCGTGTTGGTTTTATCGGGGATGACGTCGACGAGTAAGACTTTGATAGGGGCCGAGTCTTCTTTGTCGAATTCGGATATCGCGAGTTTGCGTCAGACGATGCGGAGATTGTGGGGGGTGTATGCGGTGTTTACGGTGGTTTGTGGATTGGGTTTGTGGGCGATGGGGTTGTCGCCTTTTCAGGCATCGAATCATGCGTTGACGGCGGTGGCGACAGGTGGTTTCGGGACAGAGAATGCCAGTATTGGGGGGAGTCCGTTTGGGGTGTTAAGTAAGATTTGGTTGATGCTCTTCATGTTATTGGGGGCGGTGAGCTTTCCGTTGTTTCTCTCTCTATTCGCTAAGAAGAAGGTTGATTTGCGTGGGAGGTATGAGGAGGTCTTATGGTTTGGAGTGATTGTGTTGATCGCTGTTTTGGTTTTGGTGGTGCAGCATTTTGTGGGAGGGATGGGGCATGTGGCATTGATCGATATTGTTTTTAATGTGGTTTCGGTGACGACGAGCACTGGTTTTGTGAGTGGTGATTTGTCGAGTTGGAGCCGATTGGGAGTGGGGATGGTTTTGGTTTTGATGATCGTGGGGGGGTGTTCGGGGTCAACTGCTGGTGGATTAAAGGTAAATCGGTTGATGATGTGGTGGCGATTTATGAAGGTGGGAGTGGTGAGGACGTTTCGACCGAAGGTGGTGAGCTCGATCAAGGTCAATGGGCGGACGGTACAAGATGGAGCGATTGAGCAGTTGTTTATGATTCTGACTTTGTTCGGTTTCTTTGCGATTATGGGAACGTTTTTGCTTCAGGTTTTGGAGCCAGGTCAGTCGTTGTTGGGGTCGATGTCGGCGGTGGTGAGTTGTTTAAGCAATTTTGGCCCGGCGTTGGCGGAGATGGGTGAGGCTGATGGGTTTGCGGGGGTGGGCGCTACGACAAAATTGCTTTTGGTGCTGTTGATGATTTTGGGGAGATTGGAGTATCTGGCGCTCTTGGTTTTGTTTACGGGGCAGTTGTGGAAGAGGTATTAGAGGTATGGAGGGTGGCAGGGGGGGAGGGTAGGGGTATAAATTTCTCGGGTATTTCTCATGGCTGGTTTTCGGGTTTGGATGAATCTTTTCTGGGTGCAAAAGATTCGAGAGTTTGGGAAACGTTGTTCGGGAATGAATTTTAAACAATGGATGGGAAGGCAATGGCAGTCTTGGAGGGGAACGATCCTTTTTGTGGTTTTTGTGTTGGTTCCAGTGAAATCGGTGTTGGCTGATTGGAATTGGGTTCCAACGGGTTCGATGAATCCGACAATTTTGGAGGGTGATTTGGTATATGTTGACAAGTTGGCCTATGATCTCAGGGTGCCATTGACTCTGAAGAGTTTAGTGCATCGTGGTGATCCAGAGCGGGGTGATGTTTCGATTTTGTTTTCTCCACTAGACAATACGAGATTGGTGAAGAGGGTGATTGGAATTCCGGGAGATGTGATTGAGATGAAAAATCATCTTTTGACGATTAATGGGGTTCGGCTGGAGTATGAAGAGCTTGATCCGGTTGTGGTGGAGGATTTGAACGATGATTTAAAGAGGGTCTCGGTTTTTGCCTCAGAAAGATTGGGGGAGGTAGATCATGCAATGATGGTCGTCCCTGGTGCTTCGGGGGATTTGGGGAGCTTTGAGAGGGTTGTCGTACCGGAAGGGCATTATTTTGTGATGGGAGATCACCGGGACAATAGTTTGGATTCGAGAAGTTTTGGATTCGTGGAACGAAAAATGTTCGTGGGAAAAGCGAAGCGAGTGATCGCTTCGTTTGATATTTTGGACCGATATCAGCCGAGATTGGGGAGGTTTTTTAGTTCGTTAGATTGATCCCCTTTTCGTTATTAGAGGATGTTTTCGACGAAGCGTTCGCGTTGGAAGCGTTCGAATCGATCTGGTTCTTCGCCCGTGCCGATGAAGCGCGGGGGAACATTGAGTTCTTTTTGAATGGCTGCGGCGACGCCTCCTTTGCCTGAGCCGTCTAGTTTGGTGATGATGAGTCCGTCGAGAGGGACGGCTTTCCCGAATTCGCGTGCTTGGTTGAGGGCGTTGCCACCTGTGGAGGCGTCGACAACCAGGAGGGTTTGGTGAGGTGCGTTTTCGTCTTGTTTCCCGATGGTTCGTTTGATTTTGGAAAGTTCCTCCATGAGGTTGTTTCTGGTGTGGAGGCGTCCTGCGGTATCGCAGAGGAGGAATTCGGTATTTTCGTTGATGGCTCGCTGGTGGGCCTGATAGCAGACTGATGATGGGTCGGCCTCATGTGGTCCGGTGACGACTGGGATGTCGAGGCGATCTCCCCAGCGAACGAGTTGTTCAACTGCGGCGGCTCGGAAGGTGTCGGCGGCGGCCATGAGAACGGAGTGTCCACGGGATTTGAGGAGGTTTCCGAGTTTGGCGGTGGAGGTAGTTTTGCCAGTGCCGTTGACGCCTACGATGAGGAGCACGGTTGGTTTTCCGTTGGTTTGAGGATTGAGTTGTGGTGAGTCTTCGGGGAAAAGGCCGGAGAGTTTTTCGCGGGTTGTTTGAACGACATCTTCGGCTGAAATTTTTCTGCCAAGGTCTTTGAGGTCGTCGACGATTTCGACTGCGAGTCGGACGCCGAGGTCGCCAGCGATGAGGTCAGCCTCGAGATCATCCCAGTCGATTTCGGCTTTGTTGGTGATTTTGTTGTAGAGTCGTTTAAAGAAGCCAGCCATTTGCTTGGGTAGGTTATGGTTAAAGAATTGGGAGGTCTTAGATTGTTTACTCGGTGATGTCTTTGGAGTCTTCGAGGGCTTTGGCTTCGTCAAGTGCTTTGAGGATGCCGGGGCCAATTTTATACCAGGTTTTGGTGTGGAAGAGTGCGACTGGGTGTTGTGCAGTGGAGAAAGGTCCTGATTTGACTTGGTAGCGTTTGCCGTTTCGAGCTGCGACGAGTGATTTGTAGGCCTGGTCTGGGCTTCCGTTGGAGTAGTCTTTGGAGTCTTGGGTTTCTCCGACGGAAAGGAACCCAAGTTCGGTGAAGAGTTCGTTGATTTTGGCTCGGGCTTTGGCGTCGCGTGGGACAGCTAGGAAGGGGAAGCGAAAGAAGCGTTGGCGTTCGAAACCGGGACGCTCGGCAGCGTAGGCTTCCTCGAGGCATTCTTCGACGAAGCGTATTCCTACGATGCAGAGATCCATGCGGGCGGTTCCGACTTTGAAGTTGCGCATGTTTTGGTGGAAGGCGGTGTGGTTGTGAACTTCGGCGAGCCATTTGCCATCTTTTTTGATTTTGATGAGTTCGCGGATGGCTTTGATGAATTCTTCGCGTTTGGTGTCGAGGAGTTTTCGGCAGGCTTTTTTGCGGGCTTCGCGATCTTTGATTTTGAAGAAGGGGCGGAGGGAAGGGGTGGCGACGCCGGGGACATTGGCAAAGAAGAGTGCGCGGGCTCCGCGCGGTTCGAGTTCTTTCATGATGTCCATGGCACTCGCTTCTTTGTCGGTGAAGGGGACAATCTGATCATCAAAGGTGAGGACGGCGTTGTAGTAGAAGCGGGGTTCGGTTGGCATGAGGGTGCGTTGGTAGACGCGCCGATAGGAATTTTTGGGATTGTCGCGGATGTGCCCGAGAGCAAGGCCTTTTTCGAAGAGGCCCATTCCGCTGGGTGGCCATTCCTTTTCCTGCTCCTCTTTTTTGTTTTCAGCGGGGCTTGTCGTCGGCTCGGAAGCTTCTTTGTCCTTAGGCTCAACGGTTGTTTGAGCGTTGAGGGTCGTGGTGACCGAAAAAACGGCGAGGATTCGAGAAAGAGTCTTCATTTGTCGGTGGGACGGATTTTGCGAAGACCATGTGGGCTTCTGGCAGTGCTGACAAGCGGGAGGGTGATGAATTTGGCATTTTTGAGCTGATTTTTGACCATTTTCGGTAACTGAGGTCGTCTTTTGGGCAAGTGGGAGCGTTTCCAAGATTGGTTGTTTGCGGCGAAACTAGGTGGGGGGAGAGATGCTGGATGGTGTGAGGTCTCAGTGGGGTGGCGGATTTCGATGGATATTGGTGACTTGCAGAGGTGACGAAGTTGAGGTAACACTCGGCGCACGCTCCCGTAGTTCAACGGATAGAACAAGGGTTTCCTAAACCTTAGATGTAGGTTCGATTCCTGCCGGGAGCGCCACTGTTTTCTTTGTGAGGCGGGTTTTGGTTTGTGGGGTGTTTGTTAGGAAGGGTCATTGGCGGGGGAGAAAATTATGTCTGCAAATGTATTGATCCAACTCACTGAGCCATGTAAGGTTAGCGGTTGTATGCCTGTGATAAGCAGCCGTGCAGTCTTAACGCTCTCACGACTTTGTTGTCGCGGGGGCGTTTTGTTTAGAGCGTTCCCTAGTCACTCATTCTTAGTCGTTTATAAATTGCATGCAAAAATATCTTGATTCTATTGTTTGGGTCGGTTAAGGTTAGGAGTTGCATGTCTGCAAATTGGATAGCCATGCAGTCTTAACGCTCTCACGACTTTTATTGTCGCGGGGGCGTTTTGTTTTGTTTTGGGTGAGGTGAGAATGCCCACGTGATGAGGGCTTTCTAACGCCTGGTTGAATGGGGGCGGAGACCAATTTTGAAGTGAGTTTCTCAACCTACGAGTTGGAATTTTTTCTCCGATATGTTGTGTCGTCACTCATGCTGAAAATCGGAGTGATTAATATTTCGGATCGGGCGAGTGCGGGGGTTTATGAGGATCTCCCCGGGCGGGCAGCGGTGGCGCTGCTTGAAGAGTGGATCGTGACGCCCTTTGAGGTGGCTTATGCTGTGATTCCTGATGAACAGTCTGAGATTGAAGAAAGGTTGAAGCTTTTTACTGATTCGGAAAAATGTTCGATGATTGTGACGACTGGAGGAACGGGGCCGTCTGTTCGGGATGTGACTCCGGAGGCGACTGAAGCTGTTTGTGAGAAGATGTTGCCGGGTTTCGGAGAGCTGATGAGGGCGACATCGCTGAAGTTTGTGCCGACTGCGATTCTTTCTCGTCAGACTGCGGGAATTCGGGGAAAAAGTCTGATTGTAAATCTTCCAGGGAAACCAAAGGCGATCGGTGAGTGTCTTGAGGCGGTTTTTCCGGCGATTCCTTATTGTGTTGATTTGATTGAAGGGCCCTTCATTGAGGTCGATCCAATGAAGATCGAAGTTTTCAGGCCCAACAATCAATAGTCTTTGTTGTGAATCGTTGGATGTCAGAGGTGATTGGTGGGGAGAGCTTTCAGTTGATGAACTTGAAGGATCAAGAGGTGGAGAAGAGGATTATTGATGAGATGGGGCAGGGGATTTCGGTTTTTTATGACCGTCGATGGGAGGTGACGAGTTTGTTGACGTATTGGTTGGGGAAGAATGTGGAGCTGTTTGAAGGAAAAAGGGGGTTGGTTTTAGGTGCGGGGGTGGGGGCGGAAACTCTTTTGTTGGGTAGGTGGGCAGGGGAGCTTTTTTTGAATGATTTGTCGCCGGTGGCTTTGGAGTTGTGTGTCGAACAGTTGGAGCAAAATGCGATTCGAGCAGCGGGGGTGATTGGCGGGAGATATGAAGAAGAGGATTTGCCTGAGGTTGATTTTACGGTTGGGAGTTTTTTGGTCTATGATGATGAGACTTTGGCTTCGATGCGGGAGTATTTGGAAACGGGAATGAATGAAAATGGTGGGGTGATTTTGATGAATGAGAATTTGCCAGCATTTCAGAGGTTATGTGGAGAGGTTTCGTACCAAACGATTTTTGAGAAGGATGGGGCGAAGTGTGTGTTGTTTGGAGGTGGAGATGATGATTCGTCTGCGCGTCCGGATTGATGGGGTTTTGGTGGGCTATGAGTCGGTTTGCTGGGCAAGGTTGGCGGCAACGAGGCTTCCGACGACTGCGCCACGGTGGCAGCTGTCGCCTCCGACGCGGGCATTGCTTTCGATAGCGGCGTTGAAATCGTCGTGGTATTTCCAAGCGAGGTAGAGAGAGGCGGGGAAGCTCTGGTCGATGTAGCAGGCGGGGCTGAGGCGTTCGCCGATGATGACGCGGTCAGGTTGACGGCTCCAGCGTTCGGCTTTTTTGGTGGAGAACCAGTCGCCGGCATCTTCCATGATGGCTTGGCGGAGTGGGGTGCCTTGGTTGATGTGATGGAGCAGGCGGGTGAGGCAGTCGGCAGCGCGGAGGACATTTGAGTGCCGGTGAGTCAGGGCGACATGGGATTTGATGATGGGACGGAGGTCTTCGAGTGGCAGGTGATCGAGAGCAGCGATGAGGGCGGGAACGGTGGCGAGTCCACCGATATGCTCGTCGCGGATTCCACATTTGAGGAGGGTTTTTCCTTGGGCGTAGCGAGTGAAAAACCCTCGGTGGTATTCCTCGATATAGGTGTCGTTGTGCCATCCTGGGGTGAGCATGAGATCGACGTAGTGTTGAGCCCACTTTTCGATGTGGTAGCTTCCTAACTCGGAGGTTTGCTGGTGAAGGGCTTGGGCGAGTTTGAAGTTCATGGTGTTTTCGCCAGCGGAGAGATTTCGGTGGTAGTGGATGCCGCGTTCTCCCCACGCGGATTTGTCGTGGATGATGTCTCCTTTTTCATTCAGCGGTTTGTAGTGAGAGCGCCAGAAGATGCTATCGGGATGGAAATTTTGGGGGGATGGCGTGGGGTGGAGTTCTGGGTAGTCACAGTCCAAAGCATTCCGATCGTAATACCAGTGAACGGGCATGGCGAAGGCGTCGGCTTTTAGGCTTCCTTCATATGCGGCTTGAAGAGACATGTGGAAAGGTGGAGTTGAAATGAAATTTGTCGAGTTGGTGGTGAGGGTGATTTGGAGGATGGTGTGCGGGTTTCTGGATTTCTGACCATGCTGGTTTGGTTGGTTTCAAATGTCGATAGAGGGGTTGTTTTAGGCAATGTTCACGAAATATGTGTGGGGGAGTTGTCTCTTGGGTTCGATGTGGGTAGCTTATTCGAGTTTGTCTCCGGAAAATTAAGCGTTTTGTTTCTAGATGGAGGGATGAAGCGCTGTCAGGACTTTTCGAAATGATTGTAATCCCGACTCTAGGTTTTCGATGATTTCTTCGGCTAGGATTTCGGGGGCGGGGAGCTTGTCGAGGTCGGTTAGGGAGTCGTCTTTGAGCCAGAAGAGGTCGAGGC
>JAHDGN010000484.1 GCA_020627645.1 Akkermansiaceae bacterium | reverse complement strand
TTCGGAGCAAAGAAGCTCCCTCAACTCGCCCGTGGCATGGGGAAAAGTGTGGGCGAATTCAAAAAAGCTCGCGAAGAGTTTGAAGAAGAAATCCGCAAAGGAGGCGAAGAAGCCGAGGCCGAAGCCGAAGCAACCAAAGTTGCGAAAGCCTCCGGCACCGAGTCCAAATCCGACGCGTGAAACCCGTCGTATTCTCACAATTTCCAAACGTCCCGCGGATCTTCCTTCTCGGGGCGTTTTTGTTGTGGTCCACCTCCTGCAAGCCCCCCAACACCAAATCCCGTTCAGAAACGCGACCTTTTACTCCACCCCCCGAATCAGAAAATCTCGCCACCGAAGAATCACCGACCTCTTCGACCCAGCCCAATCTCCCGCCTCCCACCACCCGCCTCGACCCCAAACACGAGGTTCGCTTCATGGCCTACAACCTCAAAAATTACCTTTCCATGGAGGTCTTCACCAAAAAAGGCAAAGAACAAAGGCCCAAAAAGACCGAGGAAATCAACCATCTCATCCAGATCATCTCAGCCGAAAAACCAGACATCCTTGGCGTCTGTGAAATTGGAACCTCTGCAGACCTCGCAGACCTTCAAAAACGCCTCAAAGAGGCCGGACTCAATCTTCCCCACTCCGTCCACTCTGCCGCATTCGATCAAGTCCGCCGCCTCGGCATTCTCTCAAGCTACCCCATCCTCAAAAACAACCCCCAAACAACCCTCAGCTACCAAATGAATGGTCAGGAATTCCTCCACCGACGTGGTATTCTCGACACCCTCATCGACCTCCCTTCCGGCCCCACCCACTTCATCGGAGTCCACTTCAAATCGAAACGACCCGCCAAAACCTTCGACCAAGCACAAGCCCGACTCAACGAAGCCCGACTCACCAGACGCCACTGCCTCTCAATTTTTGAAAAAAAACCCAACGCTCGCATCCTCCTATATGGAGACGTTAATGACACCCGAAAAACCCCGCCCGTCTCCGCCCTCATGGGACACAACGGAGCTCCAACCTTCCTAAACGACATCCTAGTCAAAGACTCACGCGGCCACATCTGGACCCACTACTGGGCTCATCAACAACAATACGCCCGCATCGACTACGTCTTCACCTCCCCGTCCCTCCGCCCACACATCAACCGCGACAAATCCTACATCGCCGACCCTCCCAACTGGTTCCAAGCCTCCGACCACCGCCCCATCATCATCACCATCCAGTAACGCCCTCAAGAACAGCCAAAGGACAGCCCCTCTAGACCGGATATATCATGGAAGTTTGAGTTCGTCTCAGATCATTGCATTTTAGTAGGCGGACGACGATTTCGAGGAATGACTGAATGCACATTCTGTCCTCCCTCGAAATCAAGGACAACAACCTAAAATTCTATGAGAAGGGACGAAATCGAGCTGGGCTCATGAAATATTCGGGCTAGACTCAGGATCACGGAATCACTCTCACGAAATTAGCCCCAACTTCAGGGTAGTTTCCATACGGCACACAATCACGAACCCATTTCTGTTGTTCCTCATCATATTTTTCGCGCATTGAATTCAAAAGACTCGCGAAAGCAGGGTCATTAACCAAGTTGTTCAACTCAAGAGGGTCACGATTAAGATCAAACAACTCTTCCGCAGGAGCAGGCTCCCCCCACCAATAAGTGTATTTGAAATCATTACTCACAACGGTCAGCGAAGACTGATTCGGCGAAGACGATCGACAATAAACCGCAACCTGATCGTGACCTCCCGTTGACGGATCGCTTAACAGCGGAACCAAACTCAACCCATCCATATTCGCAGGAATCGCCACACCAGCTAGGTCAAGAATCGTTGGAGCGATATCCAGGTTCGCAGTCAGCCTCTGACACCGAATTTGCTGCCCACTCGTGACGGCTCGAGGATCATAGACCATCAAAGGAGTACGCGATGCCTCCTCCATGGGAAAATTCTTCGCTGCAAATCCATGGGACCCGAGAAGATACCCATTGTCACTCGTATAAATAATGACCGTATTTTCAGCAACACCCTGCCGCGCCAACTCGTCGCGGATCATCTTAATCGCCGCATCGATCCCTAGCACTTCTCGATAGTAGGGAGCCACCGCATTGTCGTAATCATCTTGATACCCCCACCCCACAAATCGATCCCATGATTTTCCACTCCTTGCCTGAGGTGGCTTTAAATCCGAAAAGCCACGCCCAAAGTTCCCCGGCTTCGTAAACGACATCGTACTTCCAGTCGCCGGATCCAGGTAGTCGTTTGCAAAAAT
>JAHDGN010000483.1 GCA_020627645.1 Akkermansiaceae bacterium | reverse complement strand
CGGAGCGAGATTGGATCTGTTGAGCGGGGATGCCTTCATGTGGAGGTCTCCCCCGTGCGGGTTTGACGAAAGGTTTTGGTTAGGACTGGGGGATTTTTCTTATTTCGGTGCCGATTCCGGACTGGGTGAAGATTTCGAGAAGGAGAGTATGGGGTGTGCGGCCGTCGATGAAGTGGACTTTTTCGACTCCTGAATCAAGGGCGTCTAGGGCCGAGTTGATTTTGGGGATCATGCCTCCAGAGATGGTGCCATCTGCGATGAGGTTTTGAGCTTCAGGAGCGGTGATGGATTCGATGAGGGAGGTGGGGTCGCTTGGGTTGTAGAGTAGGCCTGGGACGTCGGAGAGGTAGACGAGTTTGGCTGGTTTGAGGGCGCAGGCGAGGGCGGCGGCGGCTAGATCGGCGTTGATATTGTGGGTGAGGTTATTTTGGTGGTGTTTGCCGAGGGGGGAGATGACGGGGACTTGTTGGTTTTGGAGGGCGTTGAGGATGGGGGAGGTGTGACATTGAGTGACTTGTCCGACTTGCCCGATATCGACGGGTTTGTTGTGGTCGTCTTGGCCGAAGAGTTGGGTGACGGAGAAGATGTCGGTGCCGTGGATGGAGGTGGGTTGGCCACCGAATTCGGTAATGATGTTGACGAGGTTTTGATTGATTTGGCCGTGAAGGGTAGCGTCGACGATTTGGATCGCTTTGGGGGTGGTGACGCGGAGTCCACCGACAAATTTGGCTTCGAGTCCAGCATCGGTCATGGCGGCGGAGATGGCCTTACCTCCACCGTGGACGACGATGGGTTTGATGCCGGCGACTTCGAGGAAGACGACGTCGCGCATGACTTCGCGAACAAGATCTGGGTTGTCCATGGCGGAGCCACCCATTTTGATGAGAAAGGTTTTTCCTCGGAAGCGTTGGAGGTAAGGGAGGGCTTCGATGAGGACGGAGGATTTTTCGGTGGCGGAGGTCACGAGGAGGGAGGATGGGTGGTGTGTGGCAAATATAGAACCGCAAAGACGCAAAGACGCGAAGTTTTTTTAGGGTTGGGAGGGGTGTTTGATGGTATATTGGGGGGATGAGTTTCTTTGGAAGTCCGAGGAGAAGGAGGTTGAGAAGGTTAGAGAAGGCTTTTTTGAAAAAGGTCGTGGTCCTTTCACCTTTGTTTCATTTCTTTTGGCTTTTGTTGATCAGCGGACCTATGATTCTCTGGATTCCTGGCACTGAATGGATTCTTTATTTGTTGGCGTCTTTATTAGTGGTGCATACTTGGTTTCTTGTTCGTTGGTTATGTGAACCAAAGTATGTCAATGGGGTTAGTGGTTGGATTTTTTTGAGAGTGAAATTTTTTTTGGGGAGTCTCTCGATTGCTCTTAATTTTTTGGTGGGGCTTTTGTTCTTCGGATTGATCAGGTTCTGAGTGTTTTTGTTATGCTTGCCTTGTGGTAAGGCCTGCTCGTTGGAGAAGGGCGGTTTGGTCTGGGTCGCGGGACATGAATTGGCGGTATGATTCGTCGACGGGGCGGGAGTTGCCGACGGAGAGAATTTCTTTGCGGAATGACATTCCGGTTTCGGGGTTGAGGATGCCTTCTTTTTGGAAGCGGGTGAAGGCGTCGGCATCGAGGACCTCGGCCCATTTGTAGGAGTAGTATCCAGAGGCGTAGGCGACGGGGCCGGAGAAGAGGTGGCTGAAGCGGCGGGCCATGGTGGGGGGGCGGAGAGAGAGTTCGGCGGTGTAGCCGTCGAGGATTTCGCGATCAACTTCGTCGAGGTCGCGGTTGTGGTATTTGGTGGGGTTGACGTGGAGTTCGAGGTCGAGTTTGCCGAGGGCGAGTTGGCGCATGTAGGCGGAGGCGGACATGTAGTTGCGAGCGGCGATCATCTTGTTGAAGAGTTCGTCAGGGATGTTTTCACCGGTTTCGTAGTGGTGGGCGAAGAGGTTGAGTGATTCACGGTCCCAGCAGAAATTTTCCATAATTTGGGAGGGGAGTTCGACGAAGTCCCAGGGGACGTTGGTGCCGGCGAGGGATTTGATGTCGACGTCGGAGAGGAGGTGGTGAAGGAGGTGTCCAAATTCGTGGAAGACGGTTTCGACTTCGTCATGGGTGAGGAGGGCTGGTTTATCGGCAGTGGGTTTGGTCATGTTGCCGCAGATGAGGCCCAGATGTGGGGTGCGTGGGTTGGGGGTGCCGGTTTCGAGGTAGTTCATCCAGGCGCCACTGCGTTTGGATTCGCGAGGGTGCCAGTCGGCGTAAAAAGAGCCGAGGTGTTCGTTGGAGT
>JAHDGN010000482.1:965-2283 GCA_020627645.1 Akkermansiaceae bacterium | reverse complement strand
GAAGATGCCTCCGCCAACGCGGTAGAAGAGGGCAACGAGAGAGGCGCCCATGGCAAATCCTTCAAGGATTTCGTCGATGTGATTGATGTCTTTTTGGTAAATCCAGAAGAGGATCCCGAGTCCGAGGAGGCCCATGGCGGCGACGGTGAGTCCCATGACGGCGCCACCGGAGAAGGCAAGCTTGAGAGCTCGAGCAGGGCCTTTTTCGTCAGCAGCAACGGCGGTGCGGACGTTCGCGAGGGTTGCGGTTTTCATGCCGATATACCCCGCCACTGAAGAAGCAATGGCGCCCATGAAGAAGGCGATCGACTGGGGGACTCGGTACTCACGAACTTGAAAGAAGAAGACAGCAAGTCCTAGAGCGATGGCGAAGAGGGCGATGAGTTGGAATTCTCGCCTCATGAAGACCATGGCTCCATTTTGGATTTTGGTAGCGATATTCTCGGCGAGTCCGCCACCAGCACTCTGCTTTTTGATGGAGAAATAGGTCCAAGCAGCGAGGGCGAGTCCAACGAGTCCAGCGATGGGTGTGATGGATGGGTGCATGGTCATCCCGGTTATGAGCGTCATGTTTTGAAGCATATTGATTTCTTGATTGCGTGGGAGGTGGCGGACCTTGAAGAGCGATTGGCTCGGAGGCAATGAAATTATCAGTGGTTTGTTAGAGTTTTTGTATGATTTTTGAGATTAGCTAGACGGAATAGAAAAGCCGCCTGGATGGGCGGCTTTGATCTTTCATCTTGGAGAGGAGGCGAGACTATCGCTCTTCGACCCTAAAGAAGGCTTTTGCGGGAGGTCCAATCGAGTCAATTGGGATGGTCACGGTGATCGATTCTGTCGATGTGGGGTTCTCGTCCAAGCTCTCGTCGATGTTGTCGAGAAGAGTGGTTGGGAAGTCGTCGTTGAGGAGGGTGGAGTGAGTGATGGCATAGGAGGTGGCACCAGATTTTTTAAAGGTGATTTCGAAGGATGGGGTGAGATCGTTGGGGTCCCCGAGCTGAAAGCTCGTAATTTCAAGCGGGCTGGGAGGGGGTATGGGAGTGGTGGTTTGTAGTGAGTAGCCTGACAGCCAGTTATTGGTGTCGCCCCCGAGGTTGTCAACGCGATCGACGAGAATGTTCAAGGTGTCGTCTGAGGCGACAAAGGTGTAGGAGATGAGAGTGGCTGGCGATTGGGGTGGAATGGCGCTGACGATTTCGATTCCCTCCGCAAAAAAGGAGACAACTTGACCTGAGTCGACTTCCCAGTAGGTCTGAAAGAGATACTCTTCACCGATGGTGAGTCCAGAGATTGCGAGTTCGACTGATGCTGCGCCTCC
>JAHDGN010000482.1:0-955 GCA_020627645.1 Akkermansiaceae bacterium | reverse complement strand
CCAATGCTTCCGACAAGGTTTTCGATTGGGGAGTCGGTGGGAAGTCCTGAGGAATCGTTTCGGAAGTCTCCTTCAAAGTCGATATTCGAGACGAGGTTTGGATCGCTAGAGGATCCTGCAACATGAGTGATTCCGTTGATGGAGACTTCGGGGCCTCCAAAATTGCTGGCTGAGATGATTGTGCCACCTGTGTTTGTGATGCTGAGCTCGTCCGAGATCGAGCTGACCACGAGAGGGTTGGGGGTTGAAGTCACCGAGAATGACCAAGTGATTTGGTCGTTGATTCCTGCAAAGTCGTTGCCAGCAAGATCAACCAGAGCACCGGGGGTGATTTGGACGTAATAGTCGCCTGGGGAGAGGGCATTGAGGACTACGGAGAGATTTGATCCATTGACGGTGATGAGGGAGCTGTTGATATCGATGGATTCGACGATGGAGTGATCGTCGGTGGCGAAAACCGTGATTGTGCCAGTGCCTGCCTTGAGAACATTTTCGGAGAAAGTGGCTGATAAATCTGAGTTTGGTGAATTTTCTGAGGACCCAGAGGTCGGTGTCAGTGAGGTGGTTGAGGGTGGGGTGTTGTCTGTCGCGAACGTCCAATCGGTTGGGGAGGTGATTCCGGGGTAGGGATTCGAGAATGAGTCAACAAATGAGTCAGGGGTGATGAGGGCATAAAACGCTTTGTCGTCGGACAGAGGTGATGACGGGGTTGCTGTTAGGAGAGAGCCATTGAGTGATACCGTGGCGGGAGCGATGGGATTGTTGAGGTCGATTGATTCGACAAGAGTGTCGTCGCTTTCAAAGATGGAGAGAGTTCCGGAAACTGAGGGGTTGAGGGAAACGGATCGGTCAAACTGAATGGTGAGATCAGAGCTGGGAACGACGTTGTTGTTTCCGTTTGTGGGTGTGAGTTGGGAAACGTTGACCTGACTAGTGGCATTGGTGGTTTGCAATG
>JAHDGN010000044.1 GCA_020627645.1 Akkermansiaceae bacterium | reverse complement strand
AGATTGATCACCCTCCTTGGCGGATTCTTCATCACTAGGCTCACTAGACTCGCTGTTCTGAACAGAATCTTGCCCCCCAACCTCAGGGGCTTCGACCTGACTCTCAGCTTCACCCTCTTCAGCTCGATTCGCTTCGGCCGAATCAACCTCAGGCACGACTTCCTGCTGAGCCTTGGACTGATTCTCTCCGATTCCTTCAGACTCAGAGCTCTTCTGAACCTGATCCCCATCTTGCTTAGCTTTTTGAACCCTTTGAGGCTCTCGTCCCTGGCCTGGCTTCTTGGCCAAATGGACAGTTGTATCGGCTAACAAAATGAGATGCCCTTGCTGCAACAACCACTGAAAGTCCTGAAACCACTCATGCTTTTGCTGATCCGTCACCCCCTCGGGCATCAACTCAGCCCAAAAATCTTTCAAAGCCACTCCCGAGTTTTGCTCCAAATAAGTCACCATCTTCGCCGGCCTCTCAGCCAACGTCGTTCCGTCTGGAACCGCATGTGGTCTTGATGGACCCACTTTCAACTTCTTATTCCATTTGAAAACAGCAACATGCCTCCCCGACAACTGACGACAAACCACAGGCATCAACTTCGCAGGATACCGCTTCTCCTCCGCCACTCCACGCTTCAATAAGGTCAGTAACCCTGGAGACAACAAATTGCCTCGGATATCCCCCATTACCCACGCCCGCTTGGTTTCCTCAAAAATTTTCCCGTAATGATGCTCCGCAAAATGACGCTCCACAGATCGAGTATCATCCAATAACGCCACCCCTTCTTCGCTAGCAACCTCCTCATCTGGAGACTCTTCTTCACTCGCCTCCGTCGAGCTTTCACCCCCCTCAACAGGCTCTTCCTCTTCTGTCTGGGCATCAGCCTCCTGCTCCGGATTTTCGTTCTGAGCTGCCTCTTCAACAGCGGGCTCCACAACTCCACTAGGCTCAATCTCACATTCTACCTGCTCCGCAACCTCAGGCTCAACCGTTGCTTCGCCAGAAACCTTCTCCTCAACCTTCACTTCGGTCTCCTCGGTTCTCTTCTCTTCAGTCACCACCTTCCACTTGGAAACCATTTTCATGCTCTCCAACCACTCGTTCACCGCATCCTCTCCATGCTCTACCACAACCTTTCCCCGGTAGTCTTCGAGTGACATGTTTGAGAACTTTTCTCGATGCAGGGCAGACAACTTCTCTTGGTAACCATGATAATTAGGAGGCCCCAAAAACTCCCCACTCACCCCACACTTCGCAACCGAACTAAAACTCCCCTTGGGAGCCTCCCCTTCGACCTTCACTTCCTCATAAAATCGGCCAATCCACTCCGCTTTCCATAAATGCCTGATCGCCTCATCCTTAGTCAACCATACCGAATGATCCTCACGACAACGATAAATCGTCTTTTCCTTTGACTCAAAGGTCACCCGGAACCGGTCCCGACTCTGCAACAAAACCTTAGCCAAATCAAAAACCGAGTAGGTCTGACCCGATTCCATCACCCTCTTAGCAAGCAAATCCAAGCTCTCTTCCGAGGGCATGATCCGAAAATCAACCCCCTCCGGAGGCTCAACTTCGACCCGTCGCGGTCTCCGGTCATCACCTCGGCGCCCCTTACCTCCTCCACGACGTCCCTGAAATCCACCCCCTCGATCATCACGACGCCCCCCTCCACGACGGTGATCCCGTCCACCTCCCCTCCGATCTCCTCCATCGTCACCACGGTCTTTAAACTTCTTAAACGTCTTCGACTCCGAAGCATCTTTCGCCCACGCAGGACCAAAGCTCAACCCGGACAAATCAAGGGCACCGTTCTCTTCCGGCACTTGTGTGGAATCCTCGCTCATCTCTACTAGACAAGACAAATACATCGATCGCCGCTTGAAAAGCAACCATCACCGATTTTTTGAAAAAAATTTACACATCCGCTCCAGCTTCTTCCTCCCGAATCACCCTCAAAAACGCCTCCAAGTACTTCTCTGCCTTCGCTTCACCGATCCCCTTCACCAACAAACCAGCCTCCAAAGACTTCGGACGCAATCTCGCCAGATGCTCCAAGGTCTCATTGGAAAAAACCACATACGCCGGAACCCCCTCACCCTTCGCAACTCTCGTTCTCGTCGACTTCAACTTCTCATACAACCTTGTATCAAAGCCCAAATCCTCGATCACCACCCCCTCTTTTTTGCCCACCCCTCCTGCTCCCGGCCACTCCAATGCATAACTCGTCTGCCCCTTCATCACTTTTTCACCCCTCGCTGTCAACGTCACCAAAGGATACTCCCCTCGCTGAGTCACAATCAACCCACCTTCACCCAAACTCCTGGCGAGAGCATTCAAATAAGCAGTCCCCTCCTCCTTCAAAATTCCATAAGTCTTCAACTCGTGTAATCTCACTCTCAAAATCTCTTGAGACTTACTTCCCACCAACATCTGCACAATCCGCCCCCGCCCATAGATCCCCTCCCAGCCTCGACTCGTCCGCCTCGACATCCGAGCCACTCCACTCAAAAATTTCCGCACCACCAAATCCTCATCCTCAGAGGGCGCTCGACGCTCACTATTCTCTTCACCTCGGCACACATCACAACTCCCACACAACGGAGCATCTTCCTCACCAAAATACTCCAAAATCCACTGCTGCCGACACGTGTTCGCATAACACAACTGCACCATCTGGTCCAATTTCTCCCGGTCCCTCCGCTCCTTCTCCAACAACGCATCCTCATTAAGCTCCAAACTCCATCGATCCACCTCCGGCCGCAACAACCTCGTCCCCTTCATGCGGGACCCAGCCACCTCAAACCTCTCCAGCCACCTTCCTCGCACCAAAGCCGAAATCGCCGCACCCACCGCCATCCCATTTTTCGCCCCCACCCCTTCCTTCACCTCGTCTAACGTACGGTGAACTTCATAATCATGGTCAGACTCATCTAAAAAATAACCATAAACCTCTCGAATCAACTCCACCCCAGGATTCACCCCATCAATAAAAAATTCCTGCGTCCGCGTATCAGCATAGTTAAAAAACAACTCACACACTGACGCCTCACCATCCCGTCCCGCCCTTCCTGCCTCCTGATAATAAGCCTCCACACTCCCAGGAATCTCAAAATGCACCACAAACCTCACATCAGGGCGATCAATCCCCATCCCAAAGGCATTCGTCGCCACCGCAATATCCGCCTTCTTCGAAATGAACACATTCTGGACCTCTTCCCTCTCCTGGTCCCCCATCCCACCATGATACGCGATACACTTCATCCCCCACGAATGAATCGTCTCCGCCACCTCCTCCACCTTCTTTCGAGTCGCACAATAGACAATCCCCGTCTGGTGAGACTCCAAGACCTTCTTCAACCTCGCATACTTCTGCTTCACCTTCTCCACCGGCGTGATGGTAAAACTCAAATTAGGCCGCTCAAATCCGCTCACCGACTCAAACGGCTCTCTTAACATCAACACCTTCCGAATATCCTCTCTCACCACCGGTGTCGCCGTCGCCGTCAACGCAACACACTGCGGTCGACCCAATTCCTCCAGCGCCCTCCCTAACCTCATATAATCAGGCCGAAAATCATGCCCCCACTGACTCAAACAATGTGCCTCATCCACCGCCACCATCTCAACCTTCACCCCACTCAACGCATCCATAAAAGAACCTGCCCGAAATCTCTCCGGCGCGATATAAACCAACTGATACTCCCCCCTCCGCATCCCATCCAACCTCTCTCTCTGCTCCGGCCAGCTCAGCGTCGAATTAATCAACGTCACCCCCGCCCCTCTCTCCTTCAACCCATCCACCTGATCTTTCATTAACGCAATTAGCGGACTCACCACCAACGTCACCCCCTCTCGACACAACCCCGGCAATTGATAACACAAAGACTTCCCCCCACCTGTTGGCATCACCACCGAACCATCTCGACCCGACAAAATCTCCCCGATCACGTCCTCCTGACCATCCAAAAAATCCTCGAACCCAAAAACCTCCCTCAATTTTTCCCGAGCCTGGTCAATCCCGATCATCAGATCCATTCAAATGAACACATTGAAAAATTCAAGTCATTCAAGAACACTTGCAGGGAATAACACGCCCGCTACCTTCCTCCACGTATAAGTCATGAAAACAAAAACGATCGCAATCCTCACTTCCATCCTCGCTTCAGCCTTATCCTTTGGAGCAGGCGAAGGCTGGCTCACCAATTTTGAAGAAGCCAAAAAGAAAGCTGCCTCAGAAAAAAAGGACCTCATCCTTGATTTCACCGGCTCAGATTGGTGCCCACCCTGCAAAGACCTGACAAAACGCATCCTCTCGCAAAAAGAATTCATCGACGGGGCCTCCAAAAACTACATCCTTGTCGAACTCGACTTCCCAAGAGACAAAACAAAAGTCACCCCGGAAATTGCGGAGCAAAACTCCAAACTCCAAGAACTCTATTCCATCACTGGATACCCCACCATTCTCCTCACCGACGCGGAAGGCCGCCCCTACGCCAAAACTGGTCACCGAAGAGGAACCCCCGCTGAATACCTCAGCCACCTCACCGAAATCCAAAAAAAGAAAGTCTCTCGCGACCAAGCGATCGCTGAAAGCGAAAAACTCGAGGGTGTCGAAAAATCAAAAGTCCTCGCTGCACTCCTCGAAGGAATGCCCGAACAATTTGCCCCATTCTACACCAACTTCGCAGAGATCATCATCAAAAACGATCCCGAAGACACCACTCAATTCCTCAAGAAGAAACAAGAAAAGGAAGCTGCTGAGAAGCTCCAAAAAGACTTCGAAACATTGATCAATGAGAAAGTCACCAAAGCGATCGAAACCAACAAAACCGATCTCGCCCTCAAACTGATCGACACCTTCATCAACGATCGGAAGCCAACCGGAGAGACCAAACAGAACATGGTCATTGCCAAATGGGGTATCTACAACCACCTCAAAGACATCGAAGGCATCGAAAAAACCGTCAACGAAGCCATCGCCATCGCCCCAGAAAGCAGACTTGCCAAAAACCTTGAGCAATACAAAGCCAACCAGCTCAAACAAATGAAGGAAAAAGCGGCCAAGAAGGAGGATGCCGCTAAAAAAGCGCTTGAAGCTGAGGAAAAAGCTGCAAAAGAAGCTGAGGCTAGAAACGAAGCTGCTAAAAAAGCACTTTTAGAATCCCACAAAGCCAAAGAAGGAGCTGCCAAATAATCTGAGCAACTCGTCAACGACACCTCAAAAGCGTGACGCCCTTCGGCCTCACGCTTTTTCTTTTACCCACCGTCGCACGAACGGATAAACACAAATGCTCACCACAATCACCCCAGCCCCCGCAAAAAAACCACCCGTCAACCCCGCGTGTTCACCCAAAATCAACGCCGCAAGAATGATCCCATAAACCGGCTCCAAATTATTCGCAAAATTGATGGTATAAACGCTCAACCGATTCAGCAGCTCCACATATTGCGAATAAGCCCACACTGTACAAATCACCGCCAACAACAACATCCACAACCAATCCCACCCTCCCTTAGGGAAAAAATCCCCCACTCCCGAAAACGGAAAAATCAGTAACAACAGTAAACAAGCCCCATAAAAGGTGATGACATAATGACTCGCCTTCCCCACATGGAATGCATTGATCACCGAAAACACCGTCGCAAACAAAGCCGAACCCAACGCAATCAAAAACCCATGACCATACTCCGCCTCACTCCAAAAAATAATGGCCACCCCCACAATCATCACCAACCCAAAACAAAGATCCACTCCTCGAAACTTTCGCTCCTTCACCATCAACGGCTCCAAAATCGCTGTCCATAACGACACCGTCGCCATCCCCACCATACAAATCGACACATTCGCCACCTGCACCGCCAAAAAAAACAACGTCCAATGAGCCGCGATCAACATCCCCGTCAAAACAAACATCAATCCATCCCTCGCTCCCACGCGCACCCGCCCCCACAAAAACAAAAACAAACAAAACGCTGCAATCCCCGTCCGATTTGCCACCAACGGCAACGCATGCAAATCCATCACCTTTCCCAAAACTGCCGTAAATCCCCAAACAAAGACCAACAAATGTAGTTTAAAGAAATCTCTCGCCATCCCGCCACACCCCTACTCACCCTTACCTCAAACATCAAACCCCAAGAACTCCCCCCTCAAAATTCCCTCCCCATCCAAAATCCAGTCGGGCAAATTCTAATATCTAATTCTCCAAATCCTAAACACCTACCCCTCAACCAATCTGTGAAAATCCGTGCAATCTGTGGTTCTCTCCCCAACCCAATCTCCCCAACCAAGTCTCCTCAACCAAGAACTCACCACTCTACACTCTACACTCACAACTCGGCCGCAGGCCGCCCACCGCAGGCCGCCCCCATCTTAGCATAAATCTCCACTCCCTCTTCACCAGCCTCCAACAGATCACGCTCAAACTCCACCACCCCCGGCTCAAACACTAAAATCGTCGAGGACCCCCCAAAGGCAAAATACCCCTTCTCATCCCCCTTTTTCACTCGAACCCCAGGCTCAAAAGTCTGCTCAATCGACCCCACACAAGTTGCACCAACCTCCACACACATCACCGTCCCCAAATTTTCCGTCACTAACTCCGTCACCATCCGCTTGTTCTCCCACAAATAACTCAACTTTTTCCGCAAAGCGATCGGCGACACCGAAAACAACGGCCCCTTCACCAATCTTGCCTCCCCCGGCACCCCATCACACGGGAAATGAAACCGATGATAATCCACCGGACACAACCTCGACAGCAACAACGACCCACCCGAATATCGCTCACCCAACTCCGGAGATCCCAATAATTCACCCACCTCCCAACGCTGACCCTTCACAAACACCCGCTGCTCATCACCCAGTCTACCAAACCCCAAATGCCGCCCATCCGCGGGTAAAACGACCTCCGTCTCCGCAATCGGACGCACCCCATCCCTCAATTTTCGAAAGAAAAACTCATTAAAACTCCCAAATTCCCCCACCTCTTTCTCAAAATCCCCCTCATCCAACCCATATTCCTCCACAAACGGCCGAATCTTCTTGGCCGAACCCTCCAAATCCATCCTCCAACCATACCAATTTGAAAAAATCCCCCGCTTTACCAAACCCCACAAAGCAATCTTCCCCAGAGGGTTTCCATACACCCAACGCAAAAAACCTTCTCCATAGACCTGCTCGACCTCAAGTTCAGCCGTTTCGCGATTTCGAAAAACAATCTCGTCCACACCCCCACCTTGATCTGCGATTCCAAAATTTGAAATTTGAAATTTCTCCATCTGCCATTACGTCTTCAAAAACAGATGAGCCGACTTGCTACCATTGCTCTCACGAGCCTCTCACTGGCTCTCAACAGCTGCCGTGAGCAAAATCGTGAAATTCATATTACCTCGGAAAACACCCGGGATCTCACTCAATACGACACTCAATTCACCCTGAGTATCAAGGATCACCCGCCTCTTGAATGGCGGCGCCTTCCCGGAACTCAATTCCGCGATTTCAATTACCTCGCTGGAACCAATGAGGATGTCGAAATTGTCGTTGGAATCACTAAAGGAAAAGTCCTTCAAAACGCCAACCGCTGGCTCGGACAATTTGGTCTCACTCCACTCCCCAACGAACAATTTCTCGGAAATGTGACGATCCTCGAAGGACGTGGCTACCTCGTTGAAGCCGAAGGCTCGTACGCTGGTATGGGCTCTAATGAAAGACCGAATTACTCTCTTGTTGGGGCGATCTGTCCGATAGGAAAAGACTCACTTCTTACCATCAAAATGACCGGACCAACCGCCGAAGTTCAAAGGCTTCGGTCAGACTTTGATCAATATCTCAGCTCCATGGAATACATGGATAATAACCAAATCCCCAAAGAACATCGTAGAGAAAACTCCTCCGAATGAGCTCACGAAAAAATCTCACCCTCGGCCAAAAAATCTTTCGGATCCTCTCAGGGTACGAAATCGCCATCATCTGCCTCATCCTCCTCTTCCTTCTCACTTTTTTTGGAACAATCGAACAAAAATGGTTTGGACTCTGGGGCACCATCGATAAGTATTTTGATCTTAAATCTATCTTTGTCATTCCCACTAACTCAGTTGGCAAATGGATTTTCATCCCCCTTCCTGGAGCCTACTGGGTCATCGTTCTACTCTCCATCAACATGCTTTTTGGGGGGATCATCCGAGCCCGCAAAGGATGGCGCAAAATAGGTGTCCTTATTTCACACTTTGCCATTCTTTTCATGCTCATCGCTGGTGCTGTTTCAAGCTTATACAAAGAAGAAGGACACATGACCGTCACCGAAGGCCGCACCTCGGACTTCGCCGTAAAACTCTTCAAACATAACATCGAGATCTTTGCCTTCGATGAAAATGGAGACCGACAAAAGCCCGCTATTATTCCAGCAAAAGAACTCAAATCCCTCGGCCCGAAAGAATCTCTCACTGCCACTTTTGAAAACCTTCCCTTCTCAATCACCATCGAAGGAAATCAACCCCATTGTATCATCGCATCATCTAAGAATCAGCCTCCAAAATATAATGAGCCAGTTGTTGATGGCTTCTACATCCAAAAAACAGAAAAGGATGTTAAAACGGAAGAATTTAATCATCCTGGCTGCTACGCTACGGTCAAAGACTCTGAAGGAAATTTGATCCAAAAACTCATTCTTGGCCACTATCACGTCAGGACCGAAAAAGGCCATATCTTACCAGTGGTCGCTCGCGTTTCCTTCACCCACAAAGGAGTCCGCTATGGCCTAAGTTATGATCTCGCAGTCTGGCCCATGCCCTTCAGTGTTGAACTGCACAAAGCGATCGGTGAAAATCATCCAAACACCAATATTCCCCGATGGTTCGAAAGCCAAATCACCAAAGTAGACGGCTCCGAACGTGAAGACCACCAAATCTTCATGAACAACCCCGCCCGCCATGGAGGATACACTCTCTACCAGGCAGGCTTCACAAAAGCGGTAAAGGGTGCACCCCAAAAATCGACCTTTGCCATAGTTAACAACCCCTCTGACCGTTGGCCTGAGATTGCTTTGTGGGTCTCGTTTGCCGGCCTAACCTTCCACTTTATCCTTTCTCTCGTTCGGTTCATCAACCGTTCTTCTAAAAACCACAAAACCAACACACCTCCTCCCACTCCATGAGCGAAAACAATCCCGTCCAATTTCGAGGGCTACGACTGACCCTTGCGATTCTCTTTGCCGTCCTGACTGTCATTATCTTGCTCTACGGGATCCGTGGACTAGTCCCAGAGAAAGAAATGACTCAAATCGACGACTACACTCCATGGTCTGAAGAAGTGATTGAAGTCGCAAAAAAAATTCCAGTTCAAGACGGCGGGCGTGTCAAACCACTAGGCACCTACGCCCGATTCAAATTACTCACCTACCGAGGCGATCTCAAAATCAAAGTCCGGGACAAGAACGGAAACAAACACAACATTGGGCCAACTGCCTGGCTACTCGATGTCCTCTTCCGCCCCGACCTTGCCGACCAACTTCCTACCTTTCGACTTGATGACACCGATATCCTCAAACCATTCGGAGTAAAAACCAAAAAACGACGAGATCGCATCTCGTTCAACGATCTCGACAAAACTGGCGACGTCGACAACCGAGCACTTGATCAACTCATTGATCGAGGACGTGAAATTCTAGAAAAAAGAGAGGAAAAGGGAGAAAAGTCGCTCACTAAAAAAGAGCTTCAAACCTCACGATTTGCTCAGCTTGCCCTCAGTTTTACGGGAATTCGTGACTCCCTCGACATTGTTCGACGTGACCTCCCCCCTCTCGACCCCTCTTCACTTCCACACGTAAACCCCTCGATCGCTCAATTGATGCTCGACCAAGGAGCTAACCCATCAAGTTTTTCATTCTGGATTCCGATCATGGAAGGACTCGGACGATCCTTATCCGAATCGCCCACACCTGAACTCAATACATTTGCCAGAGAGTTAGATCGGCGACTTAACTTTGCCCAATTTGGGCCAATTTGGATTCCGCCCCAATCCGAAAAGCAGGAAGAGTGGAACCACCTCGGAAAGTCAGTCGATAAAATCCTTGCAGACGGAATCGGTGGACTGGCTGAAAACACCAAAGAATATCGCCAACTAGAAAACCTGGTCGCCTCTGCCCAAAACCCAGACTCGCCCAGATTCCTTGATGACCTCAAAAAATGGCAAGAATCTATTTCACAAATCGCAAAAGGCCGCAATGAAGGTGCCAAAATTGAAACCGAAATCGTCTACTACAACATCGACTACTTCATGAAGGCTCTTGGTGTTTTCGTCCTAGCCTTCCTCGTCTCGATCGGCACTTGGTTCTACGGCTCAAAAGGAGGAGGCAAATCCTTCTCCATCGCCACGATCGCAGCCTACTCGATCGCCACGTTCATTCTTGCCGCTGGCATCGTACACCGGATCATCATCACCGGCCGACCGCCTGTCTCCAATCTTTACGATACGATTCCCGTCATCACCTTCTTTGCCGTTCTCCTCCTCCTCCTCACCGATCTCATCACCAAGAAAAAGCTCTTCCTCTCTCTCGGCGCGGCCCTCGGAGTCATTGGACTCTTCTTCACCTTCCGATTCGAACTCGGAGACGCCAAAGATAATATGGACCCCCTCCGGGCTGTCCTCGACTCCAACTACTGGCTAGCTACCCACGTCATCACGATCGTCATCGGTTATTCGGGTGGACTCGTCGCCTGCTTTCTCTCCATACTCTACTCCTACCTCTCGCTGGCAGGGGTCGTCTCTGATCCCAAAAATTTCAAAAAAACCATGACGAGAGCGGTCTATGGTATCCTCTGCTTCACTCTCCTCTTCTCCCTTGTCGGAACCATCCTAGGAGGCATCTGGGCGAACGACTCATGGGGCCGCTTCTGGGGTTGGGACCCAAAAGAAAACGGAGCACTTCTCATCGTTCTCTGGTGTCTCATCATCCTGCACGCCAGACTTGCCGGATGGCTCAAATCTTGGGGAATCCACCTCATGTCTATCTTCGGAGGTGGCGTGGTCATCTTCTCCTGGTTTGGCGTCAACATGCTCGAAGTCGGTCTCCATTCATATGGATTCACTGAAGGCTCCGACGGCCCTATGTGGGCAATCGGAGGGGCATTAGCTGTTGCTCTAGCATCTGCAGCAACAGCATGGATCTTAGAGAAAGTATCTACTTGAATCACTTTTTTTTCTTTCTCTGATATTCATCGTAACGACGTTGCTCTTCCTTCCCCCAAGCAAATTTTTTCAACTTCGACCGATCCACCCCCTTTAAATGCGCCTCCCCTTTCCGCGATGGGTGGTCCGCTTTGACATAAACCCAATCATTCTCCCCAAAAATTTCGCCACACAACTTCGCAATCCCGGGATCATAAGCAACCAACTCTTTGCGCGTATTCACATGATTGTGGTCATGGTCATTCTCCCGATTGGTCCCAAACCACGATTGAACCGCCTCTGCCCAATATTCCCGATAGTTCGTTGCGGCATACTTCCCAGCCCACAACCCACGCGCCATCGCCGACTGATACGCTTTCTTGATTCGATCATCAAACTCCGGCTGCAAGGTCACCAACGCTGTATCCTGAATCGCATGAGCAAACTCATGCACCGCAATCGATTCCGTCGAATACGGGTCCCCCGGATTCCCCAATAAATTCTCCTCACCACACGACACCGCAGGCCTCGCTTTCGTCGACCCCAATCCCCTCGCCCGTCGATTCCAATAAACCGCCGGCCTTAAATCTGAATGCTCGGGCACATCCAAGGTCCGTTCATCCACCGACATGATCGCAAACCTCACTTTATTTTTCCCCAATTCTCTCAAGATATCAGGGCGATTCTTCAACATCTTCACAAACACATCTGCCGCCTCCAACATCGCAGCATCCGACACCTTCTCTGATGCCAAAATCGGAAACTCTTCCACCACTAACGCTTTTTGGTAAAACTCCTTCAACCCAAATTCCTTCCTCAATGCCTCACTAACCTTCCCCACTTTTCCCACCTTGGGTTTTCTCGCCTCTTCCAACACCGCCTTTTTCGCCAAGCCCAAGCACCCCAACAACACCCCGATCGGGAACATCAAAATCCAACTCTTCATTGATGCAACATACGACCCTCAATCCCGAGTCCATTCCAAATGATCCTAATTTCGTATTTCCATCCTTCTCTCAGTTCGCCAACCTGATCGAATGAAATTCCTCGCGACCCTTGCCCTCTGCACCCTCCCCCTCATCGCCCACAAAAAACCAAATATTCTCCTCATCCTCACTGATGACCTCGGCTACGGAGATCTCCAAACCTATCATCCCGAATCCAAAATCCCCACCCCTCACCTCAATAAACTCGCCACCCAGTCACTCAAATTCACCGACGCCCATTCTCCCTCAACCGTCTGCTGCCCCACCCGATACTCCATTCTCACCGGACAAATGAACTTCCGCACCGGCAACAAGTCCATCTTCTGCGGTGTCGAAGGCCCCTGCATGATCGCGCCAGACCGACCCACCATTGCCTCCTTTCTCCAAAAGAACGGATACCAAACAGCCCTCATCGGCAAATGGCATCTTGGGCTCACTTTCTTTGATAAAGACAAAAAAAGAATCACGACCCGAGGACTCAAAGGCGTCCAACAAGCAGACTTCTCACACCCCATCCCCGACGGCCCCATGCACCGAGGCTTTCACCACTTCTTCGGCACCGCCTGCTGTCCAACCACCGACTTTCTTTACTCATATATCGAACAAGATCGCGTTCCCAACCCACCCACAAAACTTCTCGACCGCACCCCCCTCCCCAAACATCCCTACTCCAGGGATAACCGAGTTGGCCTCATCTCTCCCGACTTCGATCTCGAAAACGTCGACCAAGTTTTTCTCAAGAAATCCATCGAATTCCTCAAATCCCATCACTCCAAAAACCCAGAACAGCCCTTCTTTCTTTTCCACTCCATGCAAGCCGTCCACCTCCCCTCTTTCCCTTCAAAGAAATTTCAAGGCTCTACGAAAGCCGGACCCCACGGAGATTTCATTCACGAAATGGACTGGGTGACCGGACAACTTCTCAAAACTCTCGATGACCTCAACATCGCCGACAACACCATCGTGATTTTTGGATCCGACAATGGCCCCGAAGTTCCCACCGTCATCGCCATGCGACGCGATCACAAACACGACGGAGCCCACCCCTGGCGCGGTGTCAAACGCGACCAATGGGAAGGCGGTCACCGAACTCCATTCCTCATCCGTTGGCCCGCTATGATCAAACCACGCACCACCTCCCAACCCGTCTCCCAAACAGACCTCTTCGCCACCATCGCAGCCATCCTCAACAAAAAACTCCCCAACAACGCAGCCGAAGACTCCTTCAACCTTCTCCCCATCCTCAACGGATCACAACCCGAAGACCAAACCCTCCGCCCACTGCTTCTCACTCAAACCTGGTCCCACCAACTTGCCATCCGCGTGGGCGACTGGAAATACCTCGACCACCATGGATCCGGAGGAAATCGCTATGACCGTGAAGGAAGCTGGAGCATGAAACCCTACATCCTCCCCGAAAAAGATCCCACCGCCCCTGGACAACTCTACAACCTCAAAAACGACCCCGGAGAAACCACCAACCTCTACTCAAAACACCCCGAGATTGTCACCCGCCTCAAATCGCTTCTCGAAGAAACCAAAAAGTCAGGCCGTTCCGCCCCTGAACGACCTTGAATTTCTGGAGGTGCCCTTAACTCGATCTGCGTCGACGCGCAACGAAACTCAAGCCACTCAATATAACTAGAAAAGCCGACGACACCTCAGGAATCGCCACCCCACTGAGCGTAGCTCCGTTGACCGTAAAAAAATCGCTAGAGACACCCGCACTTGACCCATCATAAGTGGGGCTTGCTCAAGAATAGCGAGTTGCCGGAAGGATTTGGAGTTGTGGCGATAAATTGTCAGATAAGTGCACGGGATTGGCAGGTTTCGAGCTAAACCCTTGCACTCTAGATGTTCCGACACGACCTCAATCAAACCGAATTTGTTGATTTTTTCATGCCCTTTGGAGGACGTCTTTCCTCTATGAATCGCTGGGTTAAGTTGGCTAAGATCATCCCTTGGAATAAGATTGAGGAAATTTATCACGAGAGCTTCATCCGACTTGGCCACATTGATCAATACCTCAAAATAGAACCGCAGTACGTGGCTCGGCTCACTCCATACGAGGTGAAACGTCTGCAAGTCATCAGCACCCTCTACGAACAGCAGAAGCTCATGTATGAGAAAAGACAAAGATCAGTGGAGGATCAGATTGTAAGTACCAGTCAACCTCACGTTCGCCCCGTTATTATTAGAGGGAAGACAGCAAAGTCAGTGGAGTTTGGAACGAACCAAAGCGAAGCTGGCTCATACAAGCGCAAGTGTGATCAGCATCGGGTTGATCGTA
>JAHDGN010000481.1 GCA_020627645.1 Akkermansiaceae bacterium | reverse complement strand
CCCATGTCTTTACCTCATACTAATGGCAGTACCATTGCGGTGGGAGATTTTGATTCAAACTCCCGCAGTTCTCTCAGAATTTTGAAGGGGGGGGATTTGGTTGCAAGAGGATGGATGATTTTGGGATATGGAGAGAGTGATCAGGGAGAGGTGGTGGTCGACGGTGGCAGACTTGAGATTGGGGGAAATGTCTTGGGAATTGGTCATGAAGGACGGGGTGTCTTGAGGGTATTAAATCATGGTCGGGTTTTTGCTTCGCAGCTGGTTTTGGGCATGAAGGGTTCAGGTGTGGGGAAAATTGAATTGTCCGGTGGCAAGATTCAGGTGGATGGTCCGCTTCGAGTGTCTCAAAGCGGAGTTATTGATCTCAAAGGAGGAGAGTTAACGTTTCGAGGAGTTGCCCAGCAAGAGGTTTTGAGGTGGGTTGAAGAGGGGCGAATGATTGGGTTTGGAGGAAGTGGTCGGGTGGTGATAGATTACGAACCGTTTCTGGGGTTTACGAGGGTTTATGTGGCAGGTATGGGAAACCTTCGAGATACGCGGAGATATCCAAAAGATGGGCATGCTTGGTATCCTGGGGGGCGCTTGGAATGGAGGGAAGTCAAGGGCGCTGTGAAGTATCGAGTGTATGTCTCAAGTGATCAGGGGGAAGTGGAGAGGAGCCGCTGGGTTTGTTGGCGAGGTCGTTGGTGCTTCGATTGGTTTGTCTGAGGAAATGGAATTGGGAGAGAGCTATTTTTGGAGGGTTGATGCGGTGGGATCAGGGGGAGAGACCTTGCAAGAGGGCGAGGTGTGGGAATTTTTTGTGGGTGAAGATCCGAGGACGATGGATGGAAAATTGATGTGTGGGTATCAGATGTGGTTTCGGACGCCTTCACAGAGTGCGATTCCTGAGGGAGGGGGTAGGGTTGGTTTTGGGCATTATAACAAGGGCGGACAGTTTTTTCCTGGTAATTGCACGATTGATTATTGGCCGGATATGACGGAGTTGGAGGAAGATGAGAAGTTTCAGACGACCTTTCAGAATGCGGATGGCAGTTCTGCTTCTGTGTATCATTCATTACATCCAAAGACGGTAGATCGGCATTTTCGTTGGATGAGAGAGTATGGAATTCCAGGTGTCTGGGTGCAGAAGTTTCATGGTGGAATGGCGGATTCACTTTTGCAGGCGAAGAAGAGTGCTGAGGCTCATGGTCGGGTGTTTGGTTTGATGTTCGATCTATCGGGGATGACTTTGGAGAATCTCGAAAAAGTCAAACAGGGGTACCGGGATATGGTGGATCATTGGGATGTGTTTCAAAGTCCAGCCTATATCCATCATCGAGGTCGCCCTGTGATTGGTCTTTGGGGGATTGGTTTTGCGGGGAGGGAGTATAATCCAGGGGTTGAGGATTTGTTAGATTTCTTTGCGAATGATCCGGTTTATGGGGGTCTGTCAATTTTGGTTGGAGTTGCGAATGATTGGAGAACGAGTCAGATGGAGGGGAGTCGACCGACGGCTGATTTGATGGTCGATTACTGTGGAATGGTGAGTCCGTGGGAAGTCGGAAGGTATCGAGACGATCGAGGGGTTGAGAATAAAGCGGCAAGATATTGGCGTTCGGAGATTTCGTGGTGTGAGGCTCGTGGTTTGGAATATCTGCCGGTGAATTTTCCGGGGTTTAGTTGGGGAAATTTAAAGGGAGGAACGTTTGACCAAATTCGTCGTCGAGGTGGGAGGTTCTTATGGAAGCAATTTTTTGAGGCAAAGAAGGCAGGCGCGAAAATGGTTTATGTGGCGATGTTTGATGAGGTGGATGAAGGGACTGCGATTTTCAAGTGTGCCTCATCTCCTCCGGTGGGAGCCTCGAGGTTTCTGAATTACTATGAAGTTGATGAGAGTGGTGCGAGGGCCTACGATCTATCGACCGACCATTACCTTTGGTTGACGGGTGAGGGGGCAAGGATGTTTGGAAGAGAGGGGAATTTGCCTGAGGTGATCCCTCATCGGGCAACGATCCAGAAGACCCCGGGCGGGAAAGGAGAGGATCGTTCGGGGAGAATGGAGAGGGTATTTTTGTTTCGCAATAAACAATTCGGGCAAAGGGTTGTTGCGGAGTGGTCGACGAATCTCGTCGACTGGTATGAAAGCGGAGTATCTCACAATGGCGTGATGGTGAAGGTGGGTTTGGAGGTTGGTTCACTGGAGCCCGGAGTAGATGAAGTGAGGGCACAAGTTGAGGTGGTTCACGGTCAACCCATGGGTGTCCAAAAGATCTCACAAAATCGCCCGAGAATATTTTTGGGAAAGCC
>JAHDGN010000043.1:11895-14505 GCA_020627645.1 Akkermansiaceae bacterium | reverse complement strand
TTGAGTGCTCAGGGGCATTTTGAGGAGTCTCAGTGGTATGATTTGGAGCGTGATTATGAGGTGGTGGTTGCGCTGGATCCGTTGAATCATTTTTATTGGACTCATGGGGGGTGGCATTTGGGTTACAACGCGGCGTCATGGGCCAAGGGGAATCGTGGGTTGAGTGAGCGGGAGAGGGAGCGGCTGGAGAAGTTGTATTTGGAGAAGGGGGATGCGTGTTTTCGGCGTGGATTGGATTACTTCCCGGATGATGATGATTTGTGGTATGAGATTGGGTTGATGTGGTCGAATCAGTATAAGAGGCCTGATTTGGAGAGGGCCGCGGAGGCTTTCCGAGAGGTGAGAGATTCGAGGAGCCCGGTGAAGCGGCGGCGGTATTTGTTGACTTTAGCCAAGATGAAGGGGAGGGAGGTGGAGGCCTATGAGGAGGCGATCAGGCTGTATCTCGAGGAGCCGAGGCATTTGTTGATGCCGACCTTTCGTTGTGTGCTGTGGGCTTTGTCTTCGAATCCGGAGTTGGGTGAGGCCGCTTTGCGATTGAGATCAGGGGAAATTTTTCCTTCTGAGGAGCGGGCGTATCAGGATTTGTATAATTATCGATTTCGAGTGGAAGATGAGGGGTTTTATGGGGGGCGGTTGGATGAAAAATTGCGGGAATTGATTCAAGATTTGGATGTTCCAGATGAGTTGAATCCATTTGAGAACCCGAGAAGGCGAAGAATTCATCGGTCTGATTGGTTGGAGAGGGCCAAAAGTGAGGGTGGTTCAGGGTGAAAATTGGGAGGGAACGTCTGATTTTAGATTCTGACCTTTACAGGATCGGTCGGGCTGGTGATTCTGCCGCTAGCAACGCAAGGAGAACGAATGCGAATAGCGTTATTTGGAGATATTCACGCCAATTACGAGGCATTGGAAGCCGTGTTGAAGGACGCGGCTGAGAGCGGTTGTACCGATTATGTCTGTATGGGGGATGTGGTGGGCTATAATGCCGATCCGGTGAAGTGTTTGGAGCGGGTTCAGAGTAGTGGTTGGCCGGTGGTGAAAGGGAATCACGATGAAGATGCGGCTGGAAATCATAGCTTGGAAAGTATGAATCCTGTGGCTTCGGTGGCGTTGCAGTGGACTCGTGATCAGTTGTCGGACGATCAGCGTGAGTGGTTGCGGACCTTGAGGATGGTGAGGCAGATTGAAGACTTTACGGTGGTTCATTCGACTTTGGATCAGCCACAATCTTGGAATTACGTGACGAACAAGTTCGATGCGATGTCCAATTTTTCGTATCAGTTCACGGATCTTTGTTTCCATGGGCACACGCATGTTCCGAGAATCTTTGTTCGGGATACGAGGGTTCGGGAGGTGATGGCGGGGTCGGTGGTGATTGAGCCGGGCAAGAAGTATTTTATTAATACGGGATCGGTGGGGCAGCCACGAGATGGAGATTGGCGTGCGTGTTATGTGATCTATGATATGCCTTCGGCCACGGTGACTTTTCGCCGGTTGGAGTATGATTTAAAGACGGCTCAGGAGAAGATTGTGAAGGCTGGTCTGCCGGAGGTTTTGGCTGAGCGTCTGGCGGAGGGACGGTAGCGGTTTGTGGCGGAGTGGTGGTGGGGAATTTTGAGTGGTGAGTTTTTTGGGCTCTGGGGTGGGGTTAGCGAGAGGGTGGAAGCTTCGAACGGAGTTGGTTGAGAGTGGCTTCTTTTTCTTTTTGCTGTGTGATTTGAAGGGGGTCGGGAGGTGCGTTTGGTGGAAGCTGATGTTTGGCGAAGAATGCTTGTTGATCGAGGCGGTTGGGTGGTTTTGGGGCGTGTTGATCGTTTAGGGTATGTTTTCCGATCGTTTCTCGGTGGATGTCGATCGCGGGGCCTTTTCGGATTTCGAAGTAGAGGGGATGGTTCCCTAGGGTGCCGAGAGAGGTGCCACGAGGGAGGTGGTCACCGACGTGGTGGGTGATTCTGGAGAGTCCGGCGTAGAGGGTTTGGATGATTTGTCCATCAGGCAATCGGTGTGCGAGGAGGATGGTTTTTCCGGGATAGCCTTCGGGTGCTCCGGTGAAGACGACTAAGGCCGTTGCTGAGGCGATTGGTTTTCCGTTGGGAGGGAGGAACCCGTATGCAGTGGGTAGGAAAAATCGTTCGAGAGGGCTTAGAGTGGAGAGGTTGGGTTCGAATTTGGTGGTGGTGAATTGGGCTGGTTGATTTTTGGTTTCGTCTGAGATTTTGATTGGGTATCCGGCGATGGAGTCGGCGTGTTGTGGGTGTCGAAGAGAGTGCCCGTATTTTTTTTCGGTTTTAGGTTGGAAGATGACTCCGATGGCGAGGAAGGCGATGCCGAGGAGGGCAGTAATGACGACAATGACCGGACCTCGGCGAATTTTCATGGGGGGATTTTGGGATGAGAATGAGATGAGAAAAAGGATGAATCACGGTGAAATTGACGAATGGAGGTGTTGGATTATACTTTGTTCTTATGAAGAGGTTGTTGGTTTTATGTTCGGTGGTGTTGATTGGAGCGGGGGTTTATGTGTTTGCAAAGGATGGAAAGCTTGGAAAATCGGCAAAGAGTGGGAAGGTGATGCAGGTTGAGAAGAAGAAACCCAAGGTGATGTCT
>JAHDGN010000043.1:0-11885 GCA_020627645.1 Akkermansiaceae bacterium | reverse complement strand
GCGATGAGGATTGGAAGAAGCGTCTGACGCCTGAGCAGTATCGAATTTTGCGTCAAGCTGGGACTGAGCGGGCAGGTGGGAAGGTTTATGATGAGTTTAAAAAGCAGGGTGTAGGGACCTACTACTGTGCGGGATGTAACGCGGAGTTGTTTTCTTCAAAAGAGAAGTTTGATTCTAGGTGTGGTTGGCCGTCTTTTTATGATCCGAGTCAGGCTAAGAATGTGAAGACAAAGCAGGATTTGGCGTTGGGGATGGTGCGAACTGAAGTTCTGTGCGCGGTGTGTGACGGTCATCTAGGTCATGTTTTTGAGGGGGAGGGGTTTAATACGCCGACGGATAAGAGGTATTGTATCAACGGGACGGTGCTGAAGTTTGTCCCGGCTAAGGAGGTGAAGAAGGATCTCAAGAAAGATGCTTCGAAGTAAGGATTTTGAGGGGGTTTTTCGGGGGGAAAAGCCTGGGGTTTTGGCTCTATTCGTCGGTAATCTCTTGCCGCTTCTGGGGGTGGTGTTTTTAGGGTGGGATGTTTTTGATTTACTCAAGGTGTATTGGTTGGAGAATGTGATCTTGGGAGGGGTGAATGTTTTGAAGATCATCTCTGTGTCGCGCCAGGGAGAAATCCGTTCAGGCCTGGCGACGGCGGGGGCTATTTTTGTTTCAGTGTTTTTTATTATCCACTACGGGGGCTTTTGTTTCGTGCATGGATTTTTTGTATTTTTCGTTGCGGCGACTGAGGGGGATTTGAGTGCTCAACCGGACCTTTTTGATTTGTGGGAGAGTTTTCGGGATCTTTTCGTTGGAGGGGGTTGGATTGTGATCTTTTTATTGGCGACCCATTTGTATGCTTTTTTCCAGGATTTTTTGAAATCAAAGGAGTATGTTGGGATGAGTGCTATGACATCGATGTTTTCGCCCTATCCAAGGATGATCGTACTCCACGTGACTATTATTTTGGGGGCGTTTGCGTTGCAGGCGTTGGGCTCGCCTGCTTGGTTTGCGGTGATTTTGGTGGGATTGAAGACGGGGCTAGATTTAGTGATGTATTTCGTTGGCAAAAGGAATCAAGCGAAGAAAGAGAGGATTGCTTTGGAATCGCAGGAGGGGCGGATCTTTTAGAGGAAGGCGTTTATTCGTCGTTCGCAGGAGGGAGATCTGATCGTTCAAATTTCGCATTTTGAGAGGTTTCCCACAGAAAATATGCAGAGCCGCCGAAGACGACGATGAGGAGGAGGGCGATGAGGAGGAGGAATAGGTTTTTCATGTGGAAGTTATCAGTGATGCGGGGACGATTGTCAGGCCAATTTCTTGGGATGAAAAAAAACCCGGTGAGTTTTGAGCTCAACCGGGTTGTGACTTTTAGGGGTGGAGAAGCTTAGGCTCTGCCGAGGTAGCTGGAGTCTTTGGTAGAGACTTTGATGACATCGCCTTGTTTGACGAAGAGGGGAACTTGGACGGTAAGCCCGGTTTCGAGGACGGCGGGTTTGGTGGGATTGTTGGCGGTGTCTCCTTTGATGCCTTCGGATGATTCGGTGATTTCGAGTTCGACGGAGTCTGGGAGGTCGATGGAGACGGGGTTGCCTTCAATGAAGAGGATTTCGAGCGTTTGTCCTTCTTTGAGGAAATTTTTGGCATCTCCTACGAATCCCTCGTCGATGCCGACGGTGTCGTAGGTGTTGGGGTCCATGAAGTTGTAGGTGCCTGGTTCGGCGTATGAGAATTCGAGCTTTTGGCGATCGGTTTCGACGATTTCGACTTTTTCTGATGAGGCGAATCGGATGGTTTTGGTTTTGCCCGTTTTAAAGGAACGGATGGTGGCGGCGATGAGAGCGTTTCCCTTGCCTGGGGTGCGGTGTTCGAGTCCGAGGACGACGCCTTGTTCGCCTTCGTATTGGATACATTGTCCTCGTTTTAGGTTGGTTGCGACGATTGCCATGGTGATTGGGAGATAAGAGAAGGAGGAGCTTGGGGTCAAGTCGGGGAGCGGGAAAATAAACAGGGAGGGGTTATTTTTTGGAGGGAGGGTAGACTTCGGCGGCAAAATGGAAGCGGTGAGTTTGTTCTGATTCTTTGGTGGAGTGGCGCAGGATGTGGGTGGGGCGGTTTTTTTCCCAGTGGTCGATTTTTTCGAGGTAGGCGTAGAGGGAGTCTCGTTTCCCAGTTAGGGTGAGGAGGATTTCGATGGTGGGTGATTGGCTTGATCTTTCGATCAGGGCGTGGTGGATGTTGAGTTCTTCAGGGATTTCGGGAATTTGGCAAAGGGTGGTGATTTCGCTGGCAATTTCGCGTTGATTTTTTTGATTTTGAAATTTGACGAAAAAGATGATGGCAGCGGTGGTGGCGAGGAGGATGACGAGAATGGTCAGTAGGGAGCGTATTTGGCGAATCGACATTGAGGAGAACTGCTTGCGAGGATGATAGGGCGAGATAAGATCTCTTCAATGATCTATCTTGATAACCATGCGACGACAGCGGTGCATCCGGAAGTATTGGAAGCGATGTTGCCATTTTTTGGTGATCATTTTCACAATCCGTCGAGTGGTTATCGGGCGGGAAAGGTGGTCAGGAAAGCGATTGAGGAAGCTCGAGGTGAGGTGGCGGAATTGATTGGAGCGAAAGAGGAGGAGGTTGTTTTTACAGGGTGTGGAACGGAGTCTAATAATATGGTTTTGAAGTCGTTAGCTCGAATTTATGGTAGGAAAGAGTCTACGGTGATTACTGGGGAGATTGAGCATAGTGCGGTATTGCGGCCATGTGAGGCGATGGCTGATGTTGGCTTTGATGTCAGACGTTGTGGGGTGGACGAAGAGGGGCGGTTGAGGCTTGCTGAGTTTGAAAAAGTTTGTGGCGAAGCTAAGACGGGATTTGCGAGTGTGATGTGGGCAAATAATGAGACTGGAGTGGTGCAACCTATTCAGGAGGCGTGTGAATTGGCAAAAGGAGCTGGTTTGGCGTTTCATACGGATGCGATTCAGGCGGTTGGAAAGGTCAGGGTGGATGTTGGGGAGGTGCCGGTGGATTTTTTGAGTATTAGTGGGCATAAGTTTCATGCGCCAAAAGGGGTGGGAGCGCTGTATTTACGTGAGGGAGTTCGATTTGAGCCTTTGATTCGGGGTGGGGGGCAGGAGTTTGGTCGTCGGAGCGGGACTGAGAATGTGGCTTATATTGTGGGATTGGGAAAAGCTGCTCGGTTGATGAGGGATGGGTTGGAGCGTGATGAACATGCGGGGATTCGCGCGAATCGTGATCATTTGGAAAGTCGGTTGTCTGGGGAATTGGAAGGGGTGACCTTGAATGGGAGCCGGGAGCATCGGGTTCCAACGTGTGCTCATGTTTCCTTTGAGGGTTGTGAGGGTGCAGGGTTGTTGATTTTATTGGATGAGGCCGGGGTGCAGGTTTCGACGGGAAGTGCGTGCATGACTGGAAAGCAGCAGCCGAGCCATGTCCAGGTTGCGATGGGGATTGATGACGAGAGGGCGAAGAGTAGTCTGAGGATATCGTTTTCAAGTTTTACGACTCGGGAGGAGACAGATGAAGCGGTGGACCGGATTAAAGCAGCGGTGGAGAAATTGAGGCGGGTGCAAGGGGGGAGTGGTGTGGGGCCAGTAGTTGTTTTTTCGTAGAGGGTGGTGAGTGTTTTGATAGACCAAAAACGGGGCACGCTTTTGCGTGCCGCGTCTTGATGGTGAACTGTTGTTTTTGTGATTTATTTTTTGGTGCTGGCGGGTGTCTCGCTTTCGGTTGTGAAGCACGAAGTCGGAAGGCCTTCCAGGTTCACTAGATTGGCACCTTCAGGATTTATGGACCAAGCGTAGCGAGCATGTTGTGGGTCTTTGACGTCTTTGTGAGAAAGGATGACGTTTTTTCCCTCGATAGTTGCAGTGGCCCAGTGCCATTTTCCATTTGAATCTGAGATTTCAAATCTGGCAGGAGCTTTTTTGTCAGAGGTCTTTAGTCCGCGAGCGTAATCAAAGGTGATTACTAATTTCCCATCCTTTTTCTCAAAGGATTTGTAGAGCGGTCCAGAGATGAGTTGGTCGGTGATTTTGTAGTCTTGGTGGAATGCCCAGCGGGCGAGGCGGAAGCCTACGTCGTGCTTGTTTCTAGGGTGGATGTCATTGGCCATTCCGATATCGTTGATCACGGCCATTCCTCCTTTATCGATTGTTTTGAGGGCGCGGCGCATTTGGTCCTGAACAATGACCCATGGAGTGGTGGTTCCTGGCTCGGTTGCTGGTTGACGGAAGTTGGCGAGCTGAACCCAGTAGAAGGAGAGGTCTTGTCCCCATTGTTTGCGCCAGTCTTTCGCCATGGTCTCTAGTAGGGCCGCATAATGCTGGGCGGTCTTTGGGTTGGCATTAGATTCCCCCTGATACCAAATTGCTCCGCGAATGCCGTAGCCAGCGAGTGGGGCAATCATTCCGTTGTAGATGGTGGAGGCTAAGCTTGAGTTTTTTGAGGGGTCAGAGGGTTTGCGTGGGCGCCGTCCCTTTTTTGTTTCTTTCCATTTGGCGAGTTTCTTTTGGAAGTCTTCCGTGGATTTGACGGGGTCATATTTTGCGATTGCCTTGGCTTTTTGCTCGAGGAGTTCTTTGCCGATTGGGAGCGTTTCGAGAGCTTCTGGGCTTGTGAAAGCTTGGATGGGTCTTCCGCCCCAGGCGCATTCGATAATGCCGACAGGGACATTCAATTTTTCGCGAAGAGCCCTGGCGAAGTGATATCCGACAGCTGTGAAGGAACCGGTATTTTCAGGTGCGGTGTGTCTCCAAGAGCCGATGAAGTTGGTTTGAGGTTTGTTTTCGGCGATATTGCCTGAAACGTAAACTCGAAGGAGAGGGTCGTTTCCTTCATTGATAAATTTTTTTGGAGTGCTTGACCTGGAAATGGTCCATTCCATGTTTGACTGTCCTGAGGCTAACCAAACTTCGCCAACAACAACATCTTTGATCGTTTGGCGGGAGTTTCCTGAGACAATATTAAGATCTTTGCCCTTTGAGGTCGCTTTGAGCCCTTTGAGTTCAACCAGCCACTTACCGTCTTTGTCGACCGAGGAACCTGCCGTTTTCTCGTTGAAAGTGATGACGACGGTCTTTCCTGGAGTGCCGGTTCCCCAGATTTTGGCGGAAGTGTCTCGTTGTAAGACCATTCCGTCGGAAAAGAAACGAGGTAGCTGCAGATCCGCCGAAGCGGCGGCGGTGAGGAGTAGAAATGTGGATGAGATGATTTTCATTATCAGTTGGTTCGAGTTACGCTAATCCATGAGGTGATCTTTCTAAGGCAAGATCTATTGTCAGGTTGCTTCAGCGCTTTATCTATCAGTGTTTTGCGTGCAATAGGAACTTTAAAGACGGGGAATTTGTTTTTCGGTTGACTGGTTAACTGGAAGAAAAATAGGTCCCGGCGCGATGAATACCTATTTTCAGTTATCCCATTGAAGGGCAGATCCGTATTTCCGAATCGGTCGGTTGAGTCCCTTGGAGTCGAGTTGGGAACCTATGAATGGATATTAAATGCCAGTCTGATTGAAGATACGGGGAATATTGAGACCATCACTTTGGTTGTGGTGCCGGAGCCGTCTGCTGGATTATTCATTGTGGTAGCTTTGGTTTTGGGGTTGAGAGTTTGCCGAAGAAGTTGGAGGGGAGGGCGGCTTGGTTTATCTTCTTCGGCTCGATGAGGTGATTTTTAGAGAGTATTGGTTAGCTTTTCTTTTGTGATTTTTTTTCGACGAGATGTTGAACGATGATGGTGACTTCGGAACCGACAGGGGGAAGTTTTTCGGTCAGCGGGAAGAACCGGCTGTCAAAGAAAGCGTCGGTTGGATGGTGGAAAGAGAACACGCAGTCTTGACTGAGATGTGTCCCTGCAATGTTAACACTTGCTTGAGGTTTCTTCTGACGGGCCATGTAGAGCCATTGGCCAAGGGGTTGAGTCCTAAATGGAGCTTTTTTGACTTTGTCTCGGAATTGCAGGAGATCTTCAAGTTTCGAGACCTTCAAGATATCGCCCTCTTTCCATTGTACTGTGATGGAGACTTGGGCCTTTTTCGAAATGAGCGGATGATTCAGCTTCACGTTTGGACCATGCATTTTGGGATCTAGTTTGGATAGATTGGCTGGTTCGGGGATGATTTTTTCGAGCTCTGCGAAAATGTCATTCGGTTTGATCGGGGTTGAGAATACGGATTCGTGAGTCTTTCCAGAGACATTATTTACGATGGTGTATTCGATCATCCCTTCTTTCATATTGACCTCGGCGGGAAAGGAGATGGTCTTTTTTTCGAGGTCTACGTTGATGAGATCCGAGCGAGTAAGTTCCTTGTCTCCCTCGGGGTGAGCGTTTGCTAGAGGATTTGAAATAAGTAAAATGGCTGAGATCAGGATGTTTTTTGATTTGTATTTCATACGAATGGAAGCGTGTTAAACGTGAAATGGGTTTTCTAGTGTGCCTTGGAGATTTTTGTTTTTTGGCGGGATCTTGCTCAAAAATGAGAAGCATTTTGATCGGTTGTGAATAAATTTTGTCCAAGGAGGGCCGATCATGAGTGAATGGTCTCTTGATCCCAGGTGAGTTGCGGGTGAGATTGGGGGGGGAAATTGTGGGTTTTTCTTTGTGTGTTTTTCTGTGTGGAATTACAGGGGCAAGTCTTACTGCCTTACCCGAAGAAGGTTGAAGCAAACGGGGATGACCTTTTGGTAGATTTGCAGACGGCGGTTGTCGCGGAGAAGGCGCTTTTTGGTGTGGCTGAGGTTTTGGTGGGGAGGCTTCAGGATCTGACTGGGTATCGACACCGGATGACAGTTCCTACGAAAGGTCGTTTATTGTGGCCGAGGCCGTTTCGTTTGGAGTTGGGTCGGGTAAGAGGTGAAGGCTCCTACGAATTGAAGATTACGAAAGAAGGAGTGTGGTTGAAAGGTGAAGGTCAGGTAGGGGTTGCGAATGGGGTTCAGACGTTAGTCCAGTTGTTGCCGAGGAAAAAGAAACCTATTGGTAGCGCTAAGATCAAAGGACTTGAGATCGTTGATTGGCCTTCGAGTGAGCGAAGAATCTTTCATTTGGATGTCAGTGGTCATTTGTTGTCCACGGATGATTTGAAGAGAGTGATTGGGCGTCTCGCCTTTCATAAGATTAATGAATTGCACCTGCAATTGAATGGAGATGCCGGTTGGAGGATGGAGAGCTTGAGATTTCCTCAATTGCACCAGGTTGGTAGTGTGAGAGCGTCGACACCTCCTCGAGGTAATATTGTTGGGAGCGATGGTGTTGAATACGGAGGTTACTATACCCAAAAAAATTTGAGGGAGGTTGTGAAGGAGGGAGAGAGGTATGGAATGATGGTCGTGCCAGCATTTTCATTTCAGGTAGGAGCTTCTGCCATTTTGGCATCACTACCAGAATTGGGTGATGGGGAGAAAGTCGAAGTAGCGACAACTTGGGAACCGAGGAAGGTCGGGCTTGAAAGTCTCGGAGAAAGTGAAGGGCTTTGTGGACGGATTGTTTGATGAGGTCGAGGCAATCTTTCCTGGAAAGAAGATTAAGGTGGAAGGCTTAGGTGGGGATTTGCATCAGCAATTGAGAGAGTTAGCTCAGCAGAAAGGGTTGCTTCTTGAGGAAGGTGGGAGTCATGAGGTGGTCGACCTTTCGGTTTATGGGAGGCCGAAAAAAATTGAGCTATTGGAATCTATTGAGAGGGAAGCGGTTGATGGTCTTTTGACGGTTAGGGAGGTGTTTGGAAGAGAGAGTCAAGGGGTTTTGGTGCTTCGATTGGAAACAAGTCGAGTAAGAGATCTGGCAAAATTTGATTATCAGGTTTTTCCGAGGATTGCGGCCTACGCCGAGAGGCTTTGGAATCGTGGAGAGAGTCTGAATTATCGAACTTTTCAGGGTCGCCTGGAACCCATGATTTTGGACTATCGTCACATGGGGATTCAGGCGGGTGAAATTGACGATGATGGGTCGAGTGCTTTTCGATTGGACGGGGTGAAGTTGGTTTCGACGATTGAGGGGCGAGAGGGTCATGGTGTTAAAAAAATGATTGATTGGAAATCTGGGTCATTTTTTTGGTCCAAGGGTGGGGTGAAAGCTGGTGATGTTTTAAGGATAGAGTTTCCGTATGCCGTTCGAGGAAAGGTTAAGATTGAGACGGGTTCTTTGAGTGGGCGTGGTCAGGTTGAGATGGGGGTTGTGGAAGTTTCGGAAGATGGTGTTGATTGGAGTGAGGTTGGGGCGATGATGAGGTTTTTGGAGTTTCGGGTGATGGGGGGAGTTCGATTTGTGAGGCTTCGTTTTTTGAATTCGCAGAAGGAGTTAGTTGTCCGAGATCTCTCTTTGAGCCAGAAGATCTTGCAGCCGGTTCATGAGGAGTTCAGAACGGTAGAATATGGAGGAAAGCGTCGGAGAGAAGTGGAGTTGGGATTTCAGGTGGATTTTAGTCATCGTCCTGAGGTGAGGGTGAGGGTAGAGGATGTGCGAGAGGTTTTTTTTGAGGAGTGGTTGGATATGGCTAGCAAGTTGGGGGTCCTAGGGGCGAAAGAGAGGCCTACTTTCTTAGATATGGGGAAAGAAGATGTCGATGAATTGATGGAGGTGGATGGAAAAGAGTGGGGGAGAAGGTGGATGGTCGAACGGATGAAAAAATTTCCACAAGGGCTTCCCGAGTGGTTTCAGGATGGAGTGGAAATGTGGTTGATGAATCATGTTCCGGAAAAAATCGATCATTCAAAAGTCTTGGAAGGGGGCGGGGCGTCGGCAGGGTTTGTGAAGTGGATGGTGAAGGAACATGGGGATAACGTGATTGGGATGCTTCTGATGATTGCCCGAGCTGAGGGTTATGCGGAGGAAATCTGGGAGAAGGTGACGCAAAAAAATTTTCAAGAGTTGCTCCAAGAGTTTCAAGGTGCTGGGAAATAGGGGTTGGTTGGGGTAATTCGTTTTAGAATAACGAATCTGCTTGCTTTTTTGAGGAGTTAGGTGTCATCTTTACAAGGCACATACGTTATTTATGAGATCAGCTCTGATTGTCTTGTTACTTTGTCCTTTCTTAATGGTGGGGCATTTATTTGCGGAGAGTCCGACCTCGGAGCCTACAGCAATTCCGGAGCCATCTGCGGCCGTTCTAGGCGGGCTCTGCGGGGTTTTGTTCCTGATATGGCGTCGTCAGACGTAAATTGGGAAGATTTGATTTCTTGTTATTCGGTCCAGAGTCTGCGTAAAGGCGTGTCCCGGAATTTTGTGTTCAGGGAAGTGATCGCCTATTATGAGTGAGTTGAATTTTCAGGACCTAGGGTTGCCGGAGCTATTATTGAATTCGATCGAAGAGTTGGGATTTGAGAGTCCCTCTCCGATTCAAGCAAAGACGATTCCCTTGGCGTTAAAGGGCGGAGACGTTGTCGGATTGTCTCAAACTGGATCTGGCAAAACGGCTGCTTTTGCTCTGCCGACATTGGCGGGGCTTGATGTTTCCTTGCCCGAGACTCAGGCATTGATTGTTTGTCCAACGCGAGAATTGGCGGTTCAGGTTTGCGAGGATGTTTTTAAGCTAGGTCAGAAAGTCAAAGGATTGAGAGTGTTGCCGGTCTATGGTGGAGCCCCGATGGATCGTCAATTGAAGGGCTTGCGCAAAGGGGCTCAGGTTGTTGTGGGTACTCCGGGGAGGTTGTTGGATCATTTGAGGAAGGGAAGTTTTGACCCATCGCTGATTGAGACGGTGGTTTTGGATGAGGCGGATCGAATGTTGGACATGGGGTTTCAGGAAGAGATGGAAGAGTTGTTAGGAGCGTTGCCAAAGGAGCGGCAGACCTTGTTCTTTTCTGCGACGATGAACCGAAGGGTGAGGGGGCTTATTGAGGAGTTTGGAGATCGTCCTGAATTGGTAGAGATTCAAAAGAAGGCTCTTACCGTAGATGCAATCGATCAATCGTGCTATGAGGTTAGGCAGAGGTCAAAAGTTGAGGTGTTGTCTAGGATCTTGGATATTGATCCTCCACGGTTGGCAGTGGTTTTTTGTAATACAAAGCGTTTGGTAGATGAGGTGACTGAGGGGCTTTTAGCTCGAGGGTATTCGGCTGATCGGTTGCATGGCGATATCACCCAGCAGATGAGAGAGCGGGTTTTGTCGAGATTTCGTGAGGGGGCTGTCGAGGTCTTGGTTGCAACAGATGTGGCAGCACGGGGGTTGGATGTTGATGATGTAGATTTGGTCGTTAATTACGAGATTCCTCATGATCCAGAAGATTACGTTCATCGAATCGGGCGAACAGGCCGTGCAGGCCGTGCTGGTCGTGCGGTTAGTTTCGTCTACGGCCGTGATATCTACCGGTTGCAGACGATTGAAAAGTATACGCGGCAATCGATTCGGAGGGAGAGGGTTCCGAGCCAGGAGCAGGTCGAGGGGAAGAGAGCGGACAAGTTATTTGAGTTGGTTCAGAAGCGCTTGGAGGCTGGTGAAGTGGGTGACTTTCAGAGCTATTTGGATCGTTTGCTTGATCAAGGGCATACCGCTACTGATATTGCGAATGCGGTGATGACGTTATTGCGAGAGGAAACCACGCGTGAGGGTGAGGCGATTGCGGAGGATCGGCAAAAAGAGGCTTTTGCGAATGAGAAAAAGCGCTCGAGTTGGAGGGATCAGGGGGAGAGGAAGGATCGAAAAGGTGGAAGAGATGGAGGGCAGAGAAAGGAGCGGAAGGAGAGAGGCGATCGTAAGCCGCGCCAGAATGCGAAGGGAATGGTTTGTGTGTCGATGAATTTGGGTAAAGCGCAGCGGATCAAGCCTGGTGATGTGGCGGGGATGATTTATCGCGAATGTGGATTGAGCGATGGGACGTTGGGTAAGATCACTATATTGCCAAAGAAGACGTTGATCGATGTGAAGAAGGAATTCGTGGATGAGGTGATTGATGGGTTGGGAAAGGCAAAATTGCGAGGAAGGAGCTTTCGAGTGGGGATTGAGGGTGGATAGATCGCTCCGCATTCGGGCTAGTTGACGTCGGTGCTTTCAAAAATTTTGTTGGCGGAGCTTGTCACGAATCCCTGGAAAAGATCTCCGTTGGGTAGAGGGTATCGTTTGGCAAATTCGTAGAAGCAGTAGGGTATTTGGTGTGAGCCATCATCAAATTCAACAAGGACTTCGTTCGCCATCGTAGAAGATTGCTCAAGCAAATCGGCTGGACTTCCTTTCGTTTCTCCGCCGCTTTGGTTGAGAGGAAACCCGTTTGATTTGATAAAGTGATTGAAGTCGGTAATGTCTCCCCATTGTTTCAGGCTGTTGATTAGAACGGTGAAATGATTTGCTCTGAATCCAAATGCGTATACCCACGCGGCATATTCGCTTTCTTTGAGTAGTTTTTGATAGCTTTGATGGTTCGCTGACCAAGGCCGTCCGGAAGAAGTGAGGTAGAAGTCATCTAAGGATTTCTGATCAACTTCGCGAACAGCTTCGTTGATGATGCTCTGAGCCTCTTTGGATAGTTGGTGATTTCTTAACTCGCTGATGAATACCTTGGGCTTCGATTGGTTTTCGTGTTCAAGGTGAAAGGCGTTGAGTTTCTTTTTTTTGAAATCGTAATCCGACACTACGCGGTATCCGCAGCCTAGAAATGACTCGGCTAGTTTTTCTTTGTTGATCTCTGGGTTGATAAAGGTGCGCAAGGCGATGTGATCATTGACTACAGTCTCACCTTCTTTTCTTAAGAGGTCATAAATATCCTTTGCTTGTGGGTTTAGTGAAATGTAGTCGCTCCAGAGTTTATTGAGGAGAGAGTCAAGAGTATCCATGGTTTGGTTCCTTAATGTTGAAATGGATATATCGATCCAAGGGAAAGAATATCGGTCAATTCGTCCAGGGCCCGTTTTGATTCTTCTAGCAATTGTGGATCGCTTAAATCTCG
>JAHDGN010000042.1:13230-14587 GCA_020627645.1 Akkermansiaceae bacterium | reverse complement strand
TGCATTTCGCGGATGAGCTCGGTCTGATGGGGGGGGAGTTTTTTGGAGGATTTGGGGACGAGGAAAAGGAGGTCGACATCGGAACCGGGGTTCATGAGGCCTCGTCCATACCCTCCGTTCGCAACAAGAGCGAGTTGTGGTGGAGTGGAATGTGAAAGGACGAAGGCTTGGAAGATCGAAGTGATGAGGTGGTCCACAACATCGCAACGGTCTCTAGTGTTTTCGAGGCCGCTTTGTCCTCGGAGGTGTTGGTTGTGGAGTTTGTCGTTTCGTTCCTTGAGGAAAGTCTTCAAAAAAACGAGCCGCTCCTCAGGAGTCAGCTCGTTCAGTTTTGAAGGTTCAAGAGCCGGAAAGGGGAGGCTCATAAGAGATTGATTTTACCAGCGACCGGAATTGAAGCGACGGCCTTTGCGAGCGTAGTAAGTGCGGCCGGCTTTTGTGGTGCCGAGTGATCCTCGGATGATTTTGACGCCTGATCCGACTCCAACTCGGTTATAGAGGTCAATGACGTCGTTAGACTTCATGCGGATGCAACCGTATGATGCAGGGCGTCCAATCTTGTTTTCAGCAGGAGTTCCGTGAATGTAGACGCAACGGCTGTAAGTGTTGCGGTTGTGGCTGTCTCTACCAGAGAGCCACATGATGCGAGTCACGATGGGGTCACGGCCGGGCGTGTTCGGCTTCACGATGCGACCGGTGCGCTTACGGCTTTTGAAGACTGCGCCTTTTGGTGCTCCTCCTCCGATTTTTTTGGCGATGACGTGGTTGCCAAGAGGAGTGCGATTGGTTCCGGAGCGACTCCCTAGACCAAACTTGGAAGTGGAAACCGGGTAAGATTTCACAGGGCTTCCGTTTTTGACGAGGAGCATGCGTTGGTCCCTGACGCTCACGAGCATCTGGTTATCTTTTCCTTTGGTGGAAGAAGATGAGACGGAAGATGACGAGCAGCTGGAGAAGACCAGTGCGATGGCAAGAAAACCGATCAAAGAAAAAACCTTCATAAACGAATGAAATGTGTGAATTTGTGTTGTGTGGGACGGACAGTGTGTCAATCCATCACTTTTGGGAAGAACCAAATGGAAGAAGTTTCAAAATCCCTTGTATCTGATTCATTGAATTTAAGGAGGTATAAAAGAATCCGATGGGAAAGGGAAGCAACAAAATTGCAGTGAAGAAATTAGATGAGAAAGCGGCTTCGACCACAACAAAGAGGAAGAAGAGGGCGAAAAAGAGCTCAATCACTGGTGTGAAGCATTTTAGGGCTTTATAGCGGCTCTTTTTAATCTCCATTTTTTGGACGCCTTCGATGCCGTATTTCGGGGTGCGGACGAAGCCTGTTTCGTGGTTGAAAATCGCT
>JAHDGN010000042.1:0-13220 GCA_020627645.1 Akkermansiaceae bacterium | reverse complement strand
GGCCATTCCGATTCCGAGGGCAAGGAGGAGTGGGATGTAGCAAACTTCCTTCAACCATGACTTCGGATGGAGGGATTTTTGTGCCGCGGCGTAGAAAAGGACGATAGAGACCGAGGAGAAGAAGAAGATCGGCATATTAATGAAGAAGCTGGCAATGGGGCCAAATTGTGGGCCGAGTTCGTTCTTCGGGAAAATGAGGAAGCAGAGGGCGATCAGGAGGAGATAAGCGTAATTGGCGGTGAGGTGGGCGGTGGCCTCAAGTTTAACTTTGAGGGGTTGTTTCGAGCGCCAGATGTCGCCGAGGCACTTTTTGCTGCACTGGATCGATCCTTTGGTCCAGCGGTGCTGTTGATTTTTGAATCCAGCCATGTCGACGGGGAGTTCGGCTGGTGTTTCGACCTCGCGGAGGAAGAGGAATTTCCATCCATTGAGTTGCGCACGGTAGGAAAGGTCCATGTCTTCGGTCAGGGTGTCGTGTTCCCAGCCGCCGGCGTCAACGATCGCTGACTTGCGCCAGATCCCACCAGTTCCGTTGAAGGTGAAGAAGCGGCCAGAACGGTTACGAGCGGTTTGCTCGAGTTCCATGTGACCGTCGAGAAAGAGGGCTTGGACGCGGGTGAGTGCGTTGTAGTTGCGATTCAGGTGACCCCAGCGAGTTTGGACGAGGCCAATCTTTTCGTTTGTAAAGTGGTGGATGGTCTTTTGGAGGAGGTCGGGATTCGGGACGAAGTCGGCATCGAGGATGAGGATGAATTCTCCCTGGCACTGATTCATACCGTTTTCGAGGGCTCCAGCTTTGAATCCGGTTCGATCGGTGCGGTGAATGCAGGTGGCGTTGAATCCTTGGTCGCGGAGTCGGGCGGCTCCGGCCTTCGAAATTTCGACAGTTTCGTCGGTGGAGTCGTCGAGGATCTGGATTTCTAGCTTTTCTTGGGGGTAATCCAGTTTGGAAACGGCATCGAGAAGTCGGTCGACAACGTGCATCTCGTTGAAGACAGGGAGTTGAACAGTGACGAGGGGGAGTTCGTGGGTTGCGAATTCACGATCAGGGACGGGAACATCATTTCGGTGACGGTAATAGAGCCACAGGATGCTGAGGCGGTGGAACCCGTAACCGCCGAGTCCGAGGAGGACGACAGTATATGAAGCAAAAATGAGCCAGGATGTGAGATCGGAATTCATAGGTTGTTGATTTGTGGGCCCGGGAGCTAGGTGTAGCGACCATTTCCCCACACCCGGGTTGCCAGCATTGTAGCTCAATGTCAAGAAGGGAGGGAATGTTGATTTTATAACGGGTGGGGGTGCTTTTGGGGTGGGCGAAGCTGGAGATGCTTTGAATGACTGGACAAATTGCCGTTACAAAGTTTTTCTCACGGTATGACGATTGATTGTGTTGGGGAGTATCGAGCAAAGTGGGGAGAGGGGCCGATTTGGGTGAGGGGAAGACTGGTTTATGTCGATATTGAGGGGCATCGGGTTATTTCGATCGATCCTGGGACGGGAGATGAGAGGGTGTGGGAGATTGGAGAGCGAGTTGGGACGGTGGTGCCTCGGGTTTCCGGCGGCTTTGTGATTGCGGGTGATTCTGGATTTGCTTTTTTGGACGAGGAGAGTGGGGAGGTGACGCGAATTGCTGATCCGGAGCCGGAGAAGGAGAATAACCGCTTTAACGACGGGAAGTGTGCTCCGGATGGGCATTTTTTTGCGGGAACGATTAGCTTGGTGAAGAAGGAAGGGCGATTTGTATCGTTTGTCGCCTGATTTGGAGGTCACAAGGGCTTATGGTCCAGTGACTAATTCGAATGGGATCGTCTGGTCGCCGGATGGGCAGAAGTGTTATTATATTGATACCCCCAAGAAAGAGGTTCGAGAATTCGACTATGTCAATGGGTTGTTGGAGAACGGGCGGGTTGCTTTTTCAACGGTAGTTGAAGATTCGTCACCTGACGGGATGGCGATTGATGAGGATGGGAATTTGTGGATCGCCTTTTGTCATGGTGCCTGCGTGATTTGCTTCAATTCTAGTAGCGGTGAGGTGTTGATGCGTATTGAGTTGCCTTGTTTAGAGACGACTGCTTGTGCCTTTGGTGGCGAGGGGTTTGAGGATTTGTATGTGACGACTGGGGTTCACAAGACGGAGGTGGAGGAGGATGCGGGGAAGTTATTTGTGATTAGAGGGCTTGGTGTTCGAGGCATGGCTCCTCACTGTTTTGAGGGGTAGGTGGGAAGAGTGATAGAAGGTTCTTCTATTATGAATTCTATGAGATATGATATGAGTGTGGATGTTGAGAAGTTGAAGCTGAAGTCGAGCGAAATTGATAGGAATACTGGTCGGATCGTTTTGCCCTCAAAGAGTGAATTGGATGACATCATGGCGGCGCCTGGCGTGAGGGGGCGTGAGGCCGCTGCTCCCGCTCAGGTTAGTCCGGTTCCGCTAACAGCTCCTCAGCGTCAGCATGTTGCGGGAATTCCACTTCCGTCGAATCAGCAACGAGGTGAGCAGGTTGAGGCTTCTCGGGGATCAACCGCTTTGGGAAGCGGCGGGACGAGGGGGGGGATTTCGGGTTTGGGAAAAGTTGCTTTGGTTGGTCTTTTGGCGCTGATGATGCCGCTGTTGTTGGTGACGATTTATCTTTTGATGGAGAATCGGAGTTTGGACGAACGATTGGTCCAGATGCGGTCGGAGCGGGAGCTGGAATTAAGGCGATTTGGTTTCGGGGAAAAGCCGGAGAGGAGCTTGAGGGCTGATTCTATCAGGAGTCTTGAGCAAAAGGTTGAGCGGATTGGGAATGAGCTAACGGTGTTTCGGGAATCGATGGCTCAGTTGGAGGTTGTGGTAGTTGAGGAGCTGGACGAGCCAGGGGTGGAGGTTGAGCAGGAAGTGGGGAGTGAGGCGGGTGCTGATGAGGGGGGGAGCGATGGTGAGGTGGTCGAAGAGGTTGAGTGATGGATTCGCTGAGGATTTTTTGGTGAGGTGCGGAATAGTTAGGATTCGTGAAACGAGGCAGGCACAATATCTTGTATGGTTTTGATAAATTGGACCCATATATAGTGATTTTTTCGGAGGTTTCTTGTCTGGAGAGGGTGTGGTGAGTAAGGTTGGTGATGCTCGAATTGAGCATTGATTGAATCCCAACCCCAGAAATTGCCATGTATTTGAAGTCTCTCGATATCCACGGATTTAAGTCTTTTGCGGACAAGACACGATTTGAGTTTGCGGAGGGAGTGACGGGGATTGTGGGGCCGAATGGTTGTGGGAAGTCGAATGTGGTTGATGCGATTCGTTGGGTGTTGGGTGAGACGTCGGCGAAGGCTTTGCGGGGAGGTGAGATGGCAGATGTCATTTTCAATGGTTCGGAGAAGCGGAAGAAATTGGGAATGGCGGAGGTGACCTTGACGATGGCTGATTGCGAGGAGGTTCTGAAAACGGATTTTAATGAGGTTTCGATTAGTCGTCGGGTTTTTGCAGATGGAAAGTCGGAGTATTTGATTAACGGAACGAAGTGTCGGTTGAGGGATATTGGAGATTTGTTCATGGATACGGGGATTGGGAGGTCCTCTTATTCGATCATGGAGCAGGGTAAGATCGACATGTTGTTGTCGGCCAAGCCGGAGGATCGTCGGCAGGTTTTTGAGGAGGCTGCTGGGATTACGAAGTCGAAGAAGGAGAAGAAGGATGCTTTGCGCAAGTTGGAGTATACCGAGGGGAATTTGTTGAGGGTGTCGGATGTGTTGGCGGAGCAGGAGCGGCGGATGAATTCGTTGAAGCGTCAAGTTTCGAAGGCTCGTCGGTATCAGGCTTTGGCCAAAGATGTTACGATTTTAGATACGCATTTGAATCATCGAATTTGGCAGCAATTGACGGGAGAGAGGGAGGAGTTGCTGGTTTCGCTTTCCTCGTTGTTCAAGAATCGTGATGACATTGAGCAGGGTTTGCCTGAGCAGGAGGCGGCAGTGGTGGAGGCTCGGGATCGGGCGCAGGCGTTAGATTCTCAGTTATCGGGTTTGAGGCAGAGATTGTCTGATCAGCGGAATGCGATTTCGGCGGCTGAAAATCGGATTGCATTTAATGATGAGCGGAAGGCTGAGTTGGCGGAGAGATTGGAGCAAAACGAGAAAGATATTGCTTCGACCGAAGGAAGTTTGGTGGAGCAGCAGGAGACGTTGGAGAAGAGTCAGGCTGCCTTGGCTGATTTGGAGAAGAGGATTGGAGAAAAGGAAGATTTGGCGCGTGAGCGGATTGAGAGTTCTCAGGGGGTTTCTAAGGAGAGGGGAGAGATGGAGAATGAGTTGAGGAAGTCGAGAGCGGAGGCGAATGCGACGCAGCAGATCATTGCGAGTTCTCAGGCGAAGATTGAGAGTGCGATGAGCCAGATGGAGGGAAATAAGGAGCGGATGAAGCAGTTGGAGGAGGAGGCTGAGCGTTTGCGTGGAGAGCAGACGAAGGCGGTGGCTGAGAGGGATCAGTTGGTGAAGATGTTGGAGGAGCATCAGGAGGCGTTGCCGTCACTTGAAGAAGCTCGCGAAAAGGCACAGAGAGAGTTTGAAGAGGTACGAGGGTCTTTAGATGTGGCGAGGAAGGCGGCTTCGGAAGCGCACCGTCATTTATCGCAAAAGAGTTCGAGGTTAGAAGTTTTGAAGCAATTGGTGGAGAGTGGTGAGGGGTTGGAAAAGGGGACGCAGTCTGTTTTGAAAGGGTTGAATGATCCTGATTTGATCAAGCCTGGGATTTCGGGATTGTTGGGTGCGGAGTTGAAAGCTCCTGACGAGTATGCGGTGGCGATCGAGACGGCGTTGTCTGACTATCTTCAGGCGATCATTGTGAGGGATGAGGAGTTGGGTGATAGTATCATTGAGAGGTTGGTGGATGGGAAGAAGGGGAAGGCTGCGGTGTTGCCGGAGACTTTATTGCCTCAGGCAAAGGGAACTCAGGTTGAGGCTTTGCCTGATGGGGCATCGGCATGGGCTTTGGATGTGGTCACGGTCGATGCAAAGTTGACGGGGCTGTTGGAGTCTCTTTTGGCGAAGGTTCTGATTGTGCCGGACCGAGCGTCTGCGTTGAAGTTGCGGGGCGGTTATCCCGACCTCACGTTTGTGACTCAGCAGGGTGAAACGCTTTCTCCTGAGGGGGTGATGCGAGGGGGAGCGAGCGGCGGGAAGGATTCTTCGGTCCTGAAGCGGCGAAATGAAATTGAGGCGCTGACAAAAGAGGTGGAAAAGTTGGTGGCTGAGGAGAAGGAGGCTGAGAAAGAGATTGCGGATTGTGAGGTTCGAGTGAAGGAGCTGCGGGAGGAGGTGGAGCAATCGAAAGATCGTTTGCAGAGGCATAAGGTGGAGGAGTCAACGTTGACGGGGCAGTTGAAGTTGGCGAAGCGGGAAGTGGATTCAATCGAATCGAAGGTGGGTAATAATCAGTGGGAGCGTGAGGAATTGGGGGGACGAGAGAAGACGGCTTCGGATAGTCGGGCGGCATTGGAGAATGAGTTGGCGAGAGCGAGGGAGCGCTTTGCGGCATTGGAGGAAGATGGGAGGAACTTGTCGGCGCGGTTGGAGGAGGCCATGAAGCGGGAGAATGAGGCGAGAGAGCAGCTCAATGAGGCTCGGACGGCCTTGGCGGTGGAGAAGCAGGCGAGAGATTCGGCAGCGAAGGAGCAGGATCCGATGAGTCGTCGAATTCGGGAATTGGCAGAGCTTAATTCCCGGAGAAAGCATGAGATCGCCGCGGCGAAAGATCGGATTGAGAAAGGAGATGGCGAGAATGAGAGGTTGCGGGGTGAGATGAAGGGGCATGCTGAGCAAGTGGAGACATTGTCTGGTGAGTTGGGTCAAGGAGACGAGCAGCGCAAGGCTTTGGCTAGAGGGATTGAGGAAGCGGAGGCGAAGTTTTCGGAGATTCGAACCAAGCAGAATCAGGTGTTGGGTCAGATCAGCAAAGAAGAGGTGGCTTGCACGAAGTTGGATTTGAGATTGGAAAACTTGTTAGAGGCAACGATGGAAAGGCATCAGGTTGATTTGACGAGCTTTCGTCCAGATTCCCACGCTTTGATTGCTTGTATCAATGAGCGGAAGGAGGCGGAGAAGCGTGGTGGAAGACGAAAGGTTGCTGAGGAGGCGACTGACGACCAGGGCGAGGAAACTGTTGAGGAGGCTCAGGACGTTGTAAGTGAGGTCGAGGAATCGCATGAAGTTGAGGATGGAAGCGGTCACGAGGTCCTTGAGTTGGTCGGTGAGGATGGTCCTGATTGGGGGTTTGTGGAGGCCATTGTTGCTGATTTGAAGCGTCGTTTGGATTCGATGGGGCCTGTGAATTTGGATGCGATTCAAGAGTATGACGAGTTGGAAGAGCGTCATACGTTTACAAAGAATCAGCATGATGATTTGGTGAGTTCGAAGGAGAAGCTCTTAGAGATCATTGAGAGAATTAACACGGAGTCGCAGCGTTTGTTTGCGGAGACGTTTAAGGAGGTTCGATCGAACTTTAAGGCGATGTTTAAGAAGTTGTTTGGGGAGAAGGCGAAGGCTGATTTGATCTTGCAGGATGAAGATGATCCTCTTGAGTGTGGAATTGAGGTGATTGCGAAGCCTCCTGGGAAGAAGTTACAATCGATTACGTTGATGTCAGGTGGTGAGCGTTCGATGACGGCTGTGGCGTTGTTGTTTTCGATCTACATGGTGAAGCCGAGTCCATTCTGTGTTTTGGATGAGTTGGATGCTCCGTTGGATGAATCGAATATTGGTCGTTTCTTGAAGGTGTTGGATAGCTTTATTGATCAAAGTCAGTTCATTATTGTGACTCACTCGAAGCGGACGATGCAGCGGGCTGATGTGATGTATGGGGTGACGATGGAAGAATTTGGAGTATCGAAACCTGTTGGAATGAGGCTGACTTCTGAGACTGATAAAGGGGATGGTCCGAAGACGGCGGCGCAGAAGGCGGCGTTGAAGTTGGATGCTTAGGGGCGTTGGTCAAAATTAGGCGAAATCTTCAAGGGGTTGATTTCGTAAGGGTGGGATGATTAGAAGTTTTCTGCGGATTTCTTTGCTTTTTGGGATTGTTGTGGGTCCGGTTTTCGCTGAGAAGATGCCGCGTGAGGATGTGGTGGAGTTTTCGGCGGAGGCGAAAGGGTTTCGGTTTCATCATTTGTTTCAGACAAATATGGTGGTTCAGCGTGATAAGCCGTTGCGTTTTTGGGGATGGGGAAAAGCGGGAGAAAGTGTGGCGGTGCAGATGGCGGGGAAGACGGCTGATGGCCGAGTGGCAGATGATGGGCGTTGGGAGGTGAGTTTTCCTTCGATGGAAGCCAATGCTCAGGCTCAGAAGGTTGTGGCTAAGAGTGGAGGAGTAGAGGTGGTTTTGGAAAATGTTTTGGTGGGCGATGTTTGGATTGCGGGTGGGCAGAGCAATATGGAATTTGAACTGGCCAAAGTGGAGAGTGGGAATCTTGAGATCGCTTCGGCTCGATATCCTGAGATTCGTTTGCTGACGATTCCTTATTTGGTGGGTGGGGATGAGGAGGTTCGCGATTTTGCTCGTTTGCACGAATGGAGTGGTTGGTTTAAGAGGCATTTTCGAAAGGGTGATTGGGATGTTTGTGGACCGGAGACGGTGAAGGAGTTTTCGGCAATTGCCTATGCTTTTGCGAGGCGGGTTCATATGGCTTCTGGGGTGCCAGTAGGAGTGATTGATATTTCGCGAGGTGGCACGACTGTCGAGGGGTGGACGCCGGATGAGGCGATGAGAAAGCTGGGGGGGCAGCCGGTGAAGAATCTCTTGGCTGAGTGGGATGAGAAGGTGGCTTCCTATGATGCAAAGAAAGATTTGGAAGAGAGACAAAAGAAGCATGCGGCATTCCTTGCGAGAATGGCGAAGCAGGGTAAGAAGGTTCCGGCGAATCGACAGAAGGCACCGGATGATTTGAGGCCTGGCCCGGTTTTTGATAAGCACCGTCCTGGAAATTGTTATGAGGGGATGGTGAAGGTGATTGAAGGTTTGGCAGTCAAGGGGGTAATTTTTCACCAGGGGTTTAATAATTGTTTTAAGGGGACGGAAGGGGCAAAGGCTTATCGGGAGATTTTTCCGGAGTTGGTTCGTTCGTGGAGGAAGGCGTTTCGAGATGAAGCATTGCCTTTTGGGATTTTGTCGTTGTGCACCGCAGGTGAGAAGCAAGGGATGGAGAATTTTACCCGACTGATGGTCGATGCGGGTCCTTGGATTCGGGAGGCTCAGTATCAGACGTTTCGTGAGTTTGCGGATGCTGGAGACAAAAATGTTGGTTTTGCGAGTTGTTATGATTTGCGTCGTCGGTGGTATCATCCGCAGTTGAAATTGCCCGCTGGTGAAAGGTTGGCTCGATGGGCATTGGCGAGCTATTATGGATTTGAGCGGAACTTTGTTTGGAAGCCTTCTCAGGTGACAAAAATGGAAGTCAAGGAAGGAGAGATTCAGTTGAGTTTTGATGATAGGGTACGTCATGTTGATGATGGAGGAGGTTACGAAGGATTTGCGATTGCTGGGGAAGATCGGGTTTTTCATCCGGCGGAGGCCGATCAGTTGGTGATTGGTAAGGATGGGCGAGGGAGGGATCGCAAGGATCCAAAGGTGTTGGTTTTGAAGAGTGAGTTCGTGAAAAATCCGGTGCATTTTCGTTATGCGTGGGCTCGGAATCCAATGGGAAATTTGAGAAGTCAAAGGGAGGCTGATCTGCCACTGGCAACGATGAGAAGTGATGATTGGCCGATGGAGGAGTATGTGGAAAACGGGCAGGTTCGGGAAGTTGATCCGAGAAGGCTCAAGGGGATTTACGGAAAGGTTGATGAAGAACGTTTGAAAAAGTAGGAGGGGCGAAAAAGGGGTGGTGGGTTGAATTTTGGGCAAATCTGATGTTTGTTTGTTGTGAGATGAGTGTGCCACCGAGTTTACCGGAGGATCCTAAGGATCAACGTCATTTGGATTTATTGTCCACGTTCCACTATGTGCATGCGGGTTTGGGAGTGTTGGGTTTGTTGTTTCTTTTGTTTCACTTCTACTTCATGAGTTCGATTTTTGGAGCGATGGAAAAATTTCCTGAGAAGTCACTAGAGATGAAGGAATTCTCGGTTGAAGCCACTGCGAGTGAAGCGACCGAGACGACGCCAGAATCCGGTTTTTTGGGGGAGTCAACAGAGGTGGGGTCAGATGCTGAACACCCTGCTCGGGAGCTTTCGCAAAAGCAGGCTGAGTTTGCTGGTGAGATGTTTGGTGAGATGCAATCGGTCTTTGTGTGGTTCTATGTTTTTTTTGGTGGGATGATTGTGGGGGGAATGATTTTGAATGTGATTGCGGGGATGAAGCTTAAGCAGCGGAAGGGGAAGGTGTTCACGATGGTTGTGGCAGGGTTAAACTGTTTGAATTTTCCTGGAATTGTTTTGGGTGTTTTCACCTTTATTGTGCTCTGTCGTCATTCGGTGGATTTAATGTATCAGAAGAGAGCTGGGGAGTTGGGGTAGTTTGGGCTGGTGAGAGAGGTGCTGAATCGGTAGGGTTAGCATTGGCAAAAAGATTATGAACCCTTTGACTGACGACATTCTGGCGGCGATTCGACCACTGAGGCTCATTTTCTGGGGTGGTTTGATTTGTATTTTTGATTTCACACTGAGCTCGACCGTCAATGGAACGGGGTGGAAAGTGGATTTGATCAGTGATTTAGTGGGGATGTTGATGATTACTTGGGCAGTGTTTCGATTGAGTCGGTATCAGGTGGCTGGGCCGTATCGGGGAGTGATGACGTTTTTGAAGATTATTGCGGTGGTGTCATGTTTCGTGGCTTTTCATGATCATTTTATTTACTCAAGGCCGACCATGATATCGCTGGTGTTGTCTGTGGTGGGGTTAGCTGCGGCCGTTGCCACAGTTCTTTTTTGTCAGGCGATGCGTTGGCTGTGCAATGCGGGTGGTCTTGAGAGGTCTGCTGAAAGCTGGATGGTGACGTTTTTCCTGTTTTTATCCCTTGTCTTGATTCCTCTCGGCTTAATGAGACTCGTCGTGTTGTATGCTCTTGTTGGGCAGCGACCATTTGACCTGTCGTTTGGTATCGTTACAGCTCTTTTCGCCTTGGTTGCTTTTAGTATTCCGTTTGTGCATCTCTTTATTTCGACCTCGAGAATGAAGGAAGAAATTGCATTGAGATGGAGAGATGAAAAGCCTGAGGTCGTGTATCGATAATGGAGGGAGTCGTTCGTGTTCATGAAAAAAGCCGAACTCTTTGGCGAGTTCGGCTTTTGTTTTGGTTGAAAATTAACGGTCCTCTTTACTCACCAAGTCCGAAGCGGACGAAGCGATTGATGGTGAGGGTGTCGTCGAGTTCCTTGCCCTTGGATTCGAGGAGTCCTTTGATTGTGGTGTCAGGCTCTTTGACGAATCCTTGTTCGAGGAGGCAGCGCTCGGAGTAGAACTTACCGAGTTTTCCGTCGATGATTTTTTCGATGATGTCAGCGGGCTTGTTCTGGCCTTCCAGTTGCTTGCGGAAGATGTCCTTTTCTGCTTCGACGAGGTCGGCAGGGATGTCTTCGCGTTGCAGACCCGCGGGAGCGGTTGCGGCAATGTGAAGGGTGAGGTCCTTGACGAGATCCTGGAAAGCATCAGCGCTGGAAGTTTCTGGCTTGGTTGCTCCGACTTCGATGAGAACACCGACTTTTCCACCAAGGTGGATGTAGGAGGCAACGGCACCTTCACCTTCGAGAGAGATGCGCTCGAAACGGCGGAACTGGAGGTTCTCTCCCATTTCAAGAACTTTCGTTTTGATAAATTGCTCGAGAGTGCCTTCTTCTTTTGGAAGAGCGAGAGCGCTTTCAAGGTCAGCTGCGCCGCCTTCGAGGACAGTGGAGGCGACGTCGGCAACAAAGGCTTGGAAGTTGTCGTTCTTGGCCACAAAATCGGTCTCGCAGTTCATTTCGACGAGGAGGCCGGATTTGCCACAGCTGGAAATCTGAGCGACGACGATGCCTTCTTTAGCTTCGCGGTCCGCTTTTTTGGCGGCTTTGGCTTCTCCGCGTTCACGGAGGATTTTGATGGCTGCTTCCATGTCGCCTTCGGTCTCGGCGAGGGCTTTTTTACATTCCATCATGGCGACTCCGGTTCTTTCGCGGAGTTCTTTGACAAGAGATGCGGTGATCATAGTTCTAATAAGGTGATTGTTGTTGGGTTACGCCTTCGCTCCGACGACGATTCCGTCGACGAGGTTTTGGAGGACCATGCGGATCGAGCGCATGGCGTCGTCATTGGCAGGGATCGGGTAGTCGAGTTGTGACGGGTCTCCGTTGGTGTCGACGATCCCGATGATGGGAATCTTGAGGCGTTTTGCTTCGGCTACAGCAATAGATTCACGAGCGGTGTCAACGATCACGACAGCATCAGGGTGTTTTTCCATGCCGCGAACACCGTTAAGGTTACGGAAGAGTTTGTCCTTTTCGCGGTTGAGCGCGGAAAGTTCCTTTTTGGACATCGACTTGTATTCGGGAGCGCGTTCGATGTCTTCGAGATACTTGAGGCGCTTGACTGAGTTCCGGATGGTGGTGAGGTTCGTGAGAGTTCCACCGAGCCAGCGGTAGTTGACGTAAAATTGTTTGGTGGCCTCGGCGGCTTCGCGGACGGCATCTTGCGCTTGGCGCTTACACCCGACGAAGAGGATCTTTTTGTTCTTGGAGGCGAGTCCTGAGAGGAAGTCGGATGCTTTGTCGAGGCACTGGACTGTTTTGTTCAGGTCGATGAGATAGATGCCGCCTTTGTCCTGCATGAGGTAGGGCTTCATCTTGGGGTTCCACTTTTTGGTCTGGTGTCCGTAGTGGACGCCAGCTTCGACCATTTCTTTAACGAGTTCGTTGATCATGTTCTATGGTCCTACGTTAAAGCACGTAGGCGCTTTTTTGGGGATTTCGCCGCCTTTGGGTTTCTCCCGAAGTCCCGTTGTTGGTAGGGCGGCTTTCAGGGAGCGGGGAGGGGCTTAGGACGAAATGGCGAGAAAAGCAAGGAAGAGTTGGTGTTTTTGAGGTCCGTGGGGTTCGGTGGATTTTGGGGCTTGGGATTGAGAATCCCTGGAATTCTGGGCCTCAATGTTGTGATTTTGGGGGTTGTTGGCTATTTGGTCTTGGCTGGGGCTTTAGTGGGGGCTTTTTTCCCAGAGAGGGCCTGGGTGACGGCGGTGGCGATTTGGGTTGCTCCTTTGGTGTTGGGGTGGACGGTGTCGGGGATGAGTTCGTCTTTGCCTTCGAGCGAACCGTAGACGTCGATCACACCTAATTTGAGTTCTTTGGCAAGTTTTTGGATGATGGGGGCCTGAGCGAGGGTGTTTTTGTTATTGATGCCCCATTTCCCGTTTTTGGCGATGTAGGGGGGGAGCGCGAGAAAAATGCGAGGTTTGGTTGGGAGATTTTGGAAGTCGGCAATCAGTGAGCGGTAGCTTTTCTCGTAGTCCTTTTCGAAATTTTTCCAGTTTTGGGGTTTGGTGTCGTTGGTTCCGAGAAGGATGACGACAACATTGGGCTTTGAACTGAGGGCTTTTTTATACTGCGGTGTTTTGATGTAGGGGCGGTCTCCGGTGTTCATGAGGGTGGCGCCGCTACGTCCACAGTTGGTGACTGCCCATTTTAGTCCGAGCATTTTTTGGGCTTGGGATGGCCATGATTTTCCACGTTCGGCACCGACTCCTTGGGTGATGCTGTCGCCAACGCAGGTCAGGCGAACGGGTTCTTTGAATTGAGTTGGATCGATCGGGGTGTTGTTTTGAGCGATAGCAGCGGTGATCGTTAGGAAGAGGAGAGTAATCGTTTTCATTTTGTTATTTTGAGATGGATTGAAGGTATTGCCGGATGGCGTCGAATTGTTTTTTGCTATCTCCGTCGAGAATGTCATTTCGGAGTGCGGACCCATCATCGGGATTAGTGTAGCGAGGCATTTTGGTGTCGGGAACCAAGCGGTAGGGGTTATGCATCCATTGGTGGTAGTATCCTGGACGGAGTCGTTGGTGGGTTTGGCCGAGGTTAATTCCTTGAACCTCGAAAGCGGCGACAGGTTTTTGATCATTGACGCCGTGACAGGTGGTGCAGGCGTAGCCGGTTAAGCCGACAAGTTGTTCTCCAATTTTGACGTGCTTGGGGTCTGTCTTTTCTTTTGTTGAGGTAGAGGGTTTGAGCCCGTGATGTTGGCCGAGTCCGTGCGCTAGGTGTTTCGCATGGTGCGGAAAGGC
>JAHDGN010000041.1 GCA_020627645.1 Akkermansiaceae bacterium | reverse complement strand
GCGTAGATTGCCACGGTTACGGGAAGTGGCGTTTCGTTTGCGACCTCATACTTAATTCCTTCTCCCGGGTGAAACCTACTTTCAGCTCCATAGGTCGTTCCAACGCTATTGGGTCGATCTGAAGTAGATAAAGGTGACCTAAGATAAACCCAGTAATTGACTCCATCGGCGTCCGATCTATCCTTAATATCCCATGCCTCCTTAACATAAATACCGTACACTCCCTCTACCTCAATTACCCCCTCAACAGGCAGAACTTCGCCAGGGGCAAGATGGATAATACGCAACAATTTTTCTCCCTTACTCAAATTGGGCTGCCAGCCTCCGCCACCTGCATTTCGCTCTGCTGCCTCATCGCTGCACGAAAGCGTAATCAATGCGAATATTGAGCAAAGCCATAATAAATATAATCTCATTTGAACACGGAACTTTGTAACCGAACGACGAGCCCTATCCACCGTCCACCGCAGACTCGAACTACTGATAAAATCTGTAAGAATTTCCACGGTCAGAATTTACACAATGGCTCCACGACCTCAAGAAGCGGTTAGCGGTTGGATATGCACTACCTTGAGACGAGCTTTAGTTCTCAGTCGATCAACGGCTCAATGGCAATCGCAAATCTAAACGTTCGCTCCCCTTCACGTAAATGAAAGATATCGTCCTTGAAGTCATCTATCCAAGAATGACTCAGGCACAAAAGCCGTGTACCTTCAGACCAGTGCCTCACATCAATCCAAAGGTCTGAAGTGGCTTTCCCGGTTTTGTAAACCCCAGTGGACTCGAATTCCCCCGTTGCCGTATTGTAGGAATATACAAAAATTCCTGAACCCCACGGCTTCGGACGGTCGCCAGAATGAAGATTGACCTTGATTACCGACTGAGGTGCTCGGCGCAGCCAATTTAATCGTTTACGTAATTCTTCATTCCTTTTCGCAAGAGGCAGATTGGGCATCCAATCTTCTGAAGCCACATCAGCAATCACTCGATACGGTGTATGGCCAGTCCGATATAGAGCATTGAGAAACTGGGCGACCAGTTCAACGTCCGACTGATTCAACGCAACCTTCGGCTTCGCTCGACTCCATGACTCGGAGGTGGCAGTACATCCGACAAAACCGATCAGTCCGAACGAGACGAATAACAGCCTCATTTTCAACATTGTTCCACTCCGAATCAAAACCAAAATTTCCTAGTCGCGTTGAAAGGAAAGAACAAAAACCAAACACAAAACAATGCTTTAAACAAAAGAGATAGTGGTGAAATGGAATCAGGCATGGTTTTTTTGCGGCGGGAACCTAGAGCCCGGAAATACTCCAACTAGTCCCACCTGATTCAGCTGAAGGCAGGCTAATATTTTTGAGATGACGCCAATCATACCTCTCCAGTATGTGAATATCTCCTGCAAGGTATCCCAGGCAAATCTCCTCAAGGTCATCACAAGAAAGAGCCTCGCTACAAACATAGATCTCCTGATTTGCTCCTCCCTCTCGGCGCTCCACATGCAAATTTTCGTTGGGCCCGGTTGCTTGGATAAACGCATTCTCTGCTTCGTCTCGAATAAGAATGAAAAAGTCTCCTCTAAAGTTTTGGTCGTGAACAACTTTGTGAATGAGATCAGGAGTAGCTTCGACCTCTTTGCCTGATATACTGAGCTTCATCGTATTTCTTTTATAGTATTTGCAGGATCTCGGCCAGTTTTCTTCCGGTCCCTATAAAATTTTGCACCGCTTCATACCTTTTCCAACCGCGGATGAGAGGAGCCACAACCGGTCGCTAACCGATGATTTCATTCTCCTAATTGAGGGGCACAGATAGCCTGCTTCTGATCACCTAAATTGCCCCCCACCGTCATTTAGAAAATTGGGCAACGTTTCAAAGCCCCCCCGGCAGCTGACCCGAACAACAAAAGAGCTGGGACACTGGAAGGAGACTCACAAACTGCACAAGGTGCATCTGAACTCAAAACGCGTTTAGTCTTCGGAATCAGAAACTTGCTTCGCTTTTTGGTTTAGACACTGACGACAGCCCAAGAAGCGGCATCCTCTACCAATTGCTTCCAAGACAAATGATCAAAGTGGCTCCTCTTGAAATGCTGGCTAAGACTCTTCCCATGATGACGAGTATAGATCACCAAGTAAGATCCAGTGTCATGAGTCGATTCAATCTCAGCCCGCCGAATGGAATTCTGCTTTCCATCAGCATAAGACACCACGACTTCGATCTCGTCCCTCTCGACGCTAATGATCCTGCTAGCGTTCCAAAAACGATTCATAGTCAGCAGATAGTAGGAACCAACAATGAACGAGACCGCACTCAACCATCTGGTTTCCACGGCTGAGTCAATGGCAAGAGCCAAGGTGCCCGCGGCGGCTAGAGCCATCCACCAACGAAAGCGGAATTTATGTAAATTTACAATGTGCATTCTCTTTTCTCCACACCAGTATTTTGTTCGTAGCGCCGACTATTTCACATTCCCCAAATCTATCTGCGCCCCTCCTTCAAACTAACCTCCTCCGCTTTATTTCCCAAGGGCAATTCGAAACGACTTTCTCCGCCGTTCCTCCTGATTCATCATGCCGACCCAAATAAAATCAAACACTCATGGTTGGTTAGCTCCACTTCGGATATCCGAACAACCAAATGGGTGTGTTTATTTGAACAAAATACACCTCTCATTGGCAGCTCCATCAATCACGGCACTGATTTACACAACATGCAACCGAGCACGTCTCTACCAAAAACGAAAACCAGCGCATCCAAGCGAACCGACCTTGAAACCTTCACCAAACTTCTCCCCTCAAAAAATTTGAATCACAATGGCTCGGGAAGAGTTTGAAAATTTCCACCTCACCAGATCCAACATCCGCAAACACCCGCTCCCCTCAACCAAGAACTCACAACTCACCAGTCACAACTCACAACTCGGCCGCAGGCCGCAGGCCGCTTAAAGCTTCCCCTTATGAAATCTCGCGACTTCTCGCTGCGCCTCTCTCATCTCGGTCTTTTTCTTCAGATCCTGCCTCTGATCACTGTGCCCCTTCCCCTTTCCTAACCCCAACTGCACTTTCAACCTTCGCCCCTTAAAATAGAGTTTCAAGCAAACCAAGGTAAACCCTTTCTGCTGTGTCGCCTGAGACAACTTTAAAATTTCATTCTTGTGCAGCAACAACTTTCTCGGCCTCTTCGCCTGGTGCTGAAAAAAAGATCCCGCCGTCTGCCAAGGCTGAATGTCACAACCATACAACCAGCACTCTCCATTCTCAATCCGAGCAAACGACTCCCCAATGCTCACCTTCCCTTCTCGGATCGACTTCACCTCCGTCCCCTTCAACACCAGACCAGCCTCATAGGTCTCCGTGATATTATAATCACGCCGCGCACGCTTGTTCGTTGCTACCTCCTCAGACATCAAACAACTCTACACCCGGGCAAAGCCCACCACCACTCCTGAATCCAGAGAAAGCTTATTCCTCAGAACCCTCAACCAATTTGATCTTACCCTCGATGATTTCCATCAAAGCAATGTCGGCAAAACCCGTGCTGGGCAAAGCATCCACCAAGGGAGCACGCCCCGTGTTGAGCTGGGCGACTCGTTTAGAGACGAGATTGATCAAAACTAACGGATCGCTCACAATTTCGGAGGCCTTTTCAACAAGATCGTTTTTCATAGGGATCGCACTGGAACGGTGAACAGGTTCAGGACCATCAAATGGGATAATATTGTCTGGTTCCATTTTACCTGATTCTCACACCCGTGGGCAATTTCACCCACGAGCGGATTGGAAAACCACAAAATCATGAAACAGACAAGTCCAATCTGGTTTAAAACAACTAGAATTTAATTCCCGCACGAACCCCGAACACCTGAGGGTCCCCCGGCGCTCCCGCATAAATCTGCTCATTCATGAAGGTATAATACTCCTCATCAAACAAATTCCGCCCGAAGACTGCCACATTCCAACGCTCGCCCTTATAACCCAATTCCGCGTCCCAAACTTGATAAGCCCCCTGATCAAAGTCTCCCGAGCCGAAGATCTGAAACGACGTCCGACCCACAGCCCTTCCCGCAACTTTCCCATAAAACCCCCTTCCCAAATCAACCCGAGCCGCCAACGAAGCCGTAAATTCGGGAACGTAGGGAGCATCATCATCCCCCACCGTAAATCCACCCAATCCATCAAACCGGCGGAATTCACCCTCTACTTTCCCCCAACCCGCACTCGCGCTCAAAACCAACCGCTCAGTCGGCTTCCATCTCAACTCAGCCTCCACCCCATAGGCCTCAACCTCCTCCGCATTCAAAATCACAAAATCCGTCGCCAACGGAATCGACTGATTATACTGATAATCATCAATCTGCTTATAATAAGCCCTCAACTCACCCGCAAAATTCTTCTCCCCGTTCTCAAAACGCACTCCCACCTCAGTTTCCCACGAACGCTCCTCGTCAAACCCAGCCAAAGCAGGATTCGTCGTGTATGCCGTGAAACCCTGCGGCTTAAACGCCACCGAACTCCTCAAAAAACCCTCCACCCCATCACTGAGATCAAGCGACACCCCAACACTCGGCGAAACATACCAACCATCCGCCTCTCCAATCAAACGATCAGGAAATCCTAACCCCGAAATCGTCCGGTCCATTTCCGTCTCCACATACTCAACCCTCACCCCCGCATCAAAGGCCAACCGATCACTCAAATCCCACTCCGCATGACCAAAGAACGCTAAACTATGCTCCTCCAATTCAAAATCCGTCACCTGCGTCAACAAACTTGGGCCTGCGATGCTCAGAAACGAACGCGACGCAATCCCCTCATTCGTCTTATACAAATAGGCCAAACCAGCACTCCACCGAAAATCTCCCTCATCATCAGACTCCAAACGGAATTCCTGACTCACCACATCTTGACGATGATCAATGTCGGAAAATGAAATCACTTGAGGACTCAAATCTAAATCCACCTCATTGGGACCCAACTCCCACCTCTGAACCGAAGTCACCGAAATCAAACGCCCCCAACCAAAGTCCTGATTCACATGCATCGAGAGCTGATACCTCTCCGAATCCGTCATTCCCGCCAAATCACTCGCCACCTGAAACGGCTCCGTCACCCTCAAAAATTCTGCCCCCCCCCAAACTGCCGCACCACCGGGCACAGCCGACAACCGCTGACTCCCGTCTCGAGACCGTTCATACAGCGCCCGAAATCTCACCTCCATATCCTCGCTCGGATTAAAAAACAAACTGCCCAAAACCCCAAGCTGCTCCCGATCATCCGTAAATCCACCCACCGCCGGGTTAACATTCTCAAGATACCCATTCCGCTGTTTGAAATAACTCTGCAACACAAACGAAAGATCCTCCCCCAACGGCCCACTCACTTTCGCCCGATAATGTCGCAAATCATAGCTCCCATACTCGGCACTCAGTTCCAAAGCCAACTCATCCGCCGGACGCGCAGTCTCCATCTGAATCACCCCACCCACCGCATTTCGACCAAAGCGACTCCCCTGCGCCCCCCTCAACACCCTCATTCCCTCAAGATCAAAAAACTCGGTCGAATAACCAAAGACATCACCATAAGGAACCCCATCCACCACCATCGCCACCCCAGCCGGCCCAAAAAATAAAGGATTCCCTGTCCCCCGAATCGAAATCGTATCCCCATACCCCGCCGAATCAGACGTCACCGCAGAAAATCCTGGGACAAAACCCAATACCTCTGACACCCGCTCCGCTCCAATCTCATCAACCTCAACTTCCCCAACCGCTCCCCTCCCAATACGCTCACCAAAAACCACTACCGGGTCCAAAAGATCCTGACCATTCGCCACCCCAACACTGAACAACGCAGAAAGTCCGATAACTGATCGCTTCATCATCGCGACCAAACTGACTCATTCCCTCTTTCCGTCAACCAAGAAGAACTTGATAGATTTCCCCGACTCGTTAAGTAGGCACCAGCCAATTTCACAATGATCAAGAGACTTCCAACGACCCTTACCTCTCTCACTCTCCTCTCTCTGCTTTCATCTTGCTACGATCCCCCCCTCCCTTTCATCGCGGAAGAACAGGAAGAAAAAGCGAAAAACGAAAAAACGAAGTCCAAACCTCTCCAAACATCCCTCAATATCATCGCAGAAAAACGCCCCGATCCAGCCGAACGCTTCCTCTCCACCACCAAACTCATCCACGCCAAACTCAAACCCCTTCCCGAAGGCGATCTCAAAGCCTATACCGAAGTCATCCCTGCGGACCAAAAAAGGAATTTCAAAGGCGCTAAGTTCGACATGGTCCCCATCAAGGGAGGCACCTTCACCATGGGCACTCCTAAATCCGAAACTGGACGCGAAGCCATCGAAGGGCCTCAGCGACAAATAAAAATCGAACCCTTCTGGATGGCGTCCACCGAAACCACCTGGGCCATGTACCGCGCCTTCATGGAAAACGGAATGAACCGTAACAAAGACGGCTCACTCGACTACGACGGAAAAAAGAAAACCTACGAAGACCCCCTCTTCTCCAATCCCGAACTCATCGATGCCATCGCCCAACCCACTCCTCCCTACTTTCCCATGCACAATAGCATGGCCCAAGACGCCGGATACCAGGACAACCTCCCCGCCGTCTCCATGACCCAACACGCCGCCTCCAAATTCTGTGAATGGCTCACCGCACAAACCGGACACTACTACCGACTCCCCACCGAAGCAGAATGGGAATACGCCTGCCGCGCTGGCACCACTACCGCCTATTCCTTCGGAGACAACCCAGACCAAGTTGGCGAATACGCCTGGTTTGTCGACAACGCCAACGATGACGGAGACTCCTATCATCCCGTTGCCACGAAAAAACCCAATCCCTGGGGACTCTACGACATGCACGGAAATGCTCGCGAATGGACCCTCAGCGCCCACATCGGCGACTACTCCAACATCCCAGACAATTCCACCAACCCCATCACTCTCGACTACAAACGATACCCACGAATCACCCGAGGCGGCGACTTCCTCAGCCCACCCGAAGAACTCCGCTCCGGTGCCCGACTCCCTTCCGCACAACGCTGGAAAACCACCGACCCCCAAGACCCAAAATCAATCTGGTATCACACCGACATGTGGTCCGTTGGCTTCCGAGTCGTCCGACCCGCCACTCTTCCCACCCTGGAAGACATGCACCTCCTCTGGAATACCGGCCCCGGCGAACGCACCTTCAATTGATCGTCCCCAGAGCCTTTCAATTTCAGGCAAAATAAATCCTGAAAAAAAACCTCCTTTCGGAAGGTAGATCGCTTCAACTCCTGTCGAAGCCATGCAGTACATCTACCTTCCAATTTTTCTATTCCTACTGACCTCCTGCTACGACCCTCCTCTCCCGTTCATCAGTCCCCCAGGAGAAGAAAAACCACTCACTCCCAAAGAAGCCTTTTCTCTCGTCACCCCGAAACTCAATCTCATCGCCTCAGAACTCCCTGACCCCGCAGAAGACTTCTACCCCGTCACCCAAATCATTCACTCGCGCCTGAAACCACTCCCCGAGGGACCAGCAAAACCCTACACCGAAACCATCCCATCCAACGGAGCCACCTTCAAAATGCTCCCCATTCCCGGAGGCACTTTTACCCTCGGCACCCCCGAATCCGAACGAAACCGCCAATCAAGCGAAGGCCCCCAGCGCACCATCACAATCGAACCTTTCTGGATGGCCTCCACTGAAACCACCTGGGCCATGTATCGCTCCTTCATGGAAAACGGCAAAGCTCGTAACAAAAACGGCACCATCAACCTTGATGGCAACAAACTCACTCCCGAGCCTCCACTAGCTTCAAACCCTCCCCTCATCGACGCAGTCGCTCAACCCACCAATCCCTGGAAAGGCATGCACCGCGAAATGCAAGGCGGAGACTATCAACCCAACTACCCAGCCATCGGCATCCCCCAACACTCCGCCTCCAAATTTTGCGAATGGCTCACCGCTCAGACCGGACACTACTACCGACTCCCCACCGAAGCAGAATGGGAATACGCCTGCCGCGCTGGCACCACCACCGCTTACTCCTTCGGAGATGACCCCAAACTCCTCGACGATCATGCCTGGCACAAAGGCAATTCCGTTTTCGAATATCACCCCGTCGGCCAAAAAAAACCGAACCCATGGGGACTCCACGACATGCACGGCAACGCCAACGAATGGACTCTCGATTTCTTCCTCCCCGACTACAAAAAGCACCCCAACGAATCAATCAACCCCATCGCCCTCTCCCCCCTCAGATATCCCCGCGTCACCCGAGGCGGCAACTTTGAAGACTCACCCGACAAACTCCGATCCGGCTCTCGAACCCCTTCCGCACAACGCTGGAACAATGGTGACCCTCAAGATCCCAAATCAATCTGGTACTTCGTCAACGCCTGGCCTCCCGGATTCCGAGTCATCCGCCCCGCCAAAATCCCAACCATCGATGAAATGCACCTCCTCTGGAACACGGGTCCAGGCGAAAGAACCTTTGATTAACGGTTACCTCGACATTCAGCCCTTCTCCACATTTTCCAGAAACTGCTCATATCCCTCACTCCCCATATACTTCCGCAGCAACTTTTCAGGAGCATCTTTCAAATCAAGCAACACCATCGCATCCAAACAATCCTGAAACGCTGGATCATGACCAAAGTCCAACAACGTTGCATTCATCTTTAGATACTGCCGCAACAAAACAGGAACTCCTTTTCCATCAGCCTCGTGAGTCGACACCTGAGCCGATACCTCTTCAATACTCGCCGCCGTATCACAAACCCCCTCCATATCCTTTTGAAATGGTCGAACCGGCCTCATTGCTCCTTCCCACTTGGGATCGGACTTTGTTCGACGTAAATACTTCACAATCAAATTTTGAGAGATCGCCGTGTAATCATCACTCACACTCACCGCTCCAAACTTATGATACCGCGGATACCGAGCCACAAAAGCCCCAATCCCCCGCCACAACCCCAACAAGGCATGCAAAGATCGCTGATAATCCGGCAACACCCATGACCTCCCCAGCTCCAAAGCTGGATTCAAATAGTCTAACAAACTCTCATCACACTCACACAAAGATGATAAATACAACCCATCAAACCCAAACTCCCCCATGATCAGATCAGTCCTTCCTAATCGATACCCCCCCGCGATTCTTCCCTCTTCACGATCCCACAGAAACAAATGAGAATAGTACTCATCATACCGATCCAAATCCCTTCCTTTCCCCGACCCCTCTCCCACTGATCGAAAAGTAATCTCTCTCAAGCGACCGATCTCCAACAAAATATTAGGAATCGATTTCGCAGTCGCCAGATAAACATCCAAGGCACCCTGCCGCGCAATCGGACCAGAGGCTTCAAGCCCTGCCAAATCAGCCATCAACAACTCATTCGCGATCGGCTCCACAATCTCTTCTGAAAATTCCCTCATTGATCTTTAAACTTAACTTTCAGCCTAGCAAAGAACCTCATGACTCCAATATCGAAACCATGTGACAAATCATTCACTCAATCGATGTTAGCCAACTTTCGATGCCTAATCGTCGATGGAGCTAAACCAAACCCCTTTTCCAACTCCACCCCCTTCTCGCGACAAGCCCCTCCGATCATCGCAAAATGATGAACCGTATGACTCACCAAAAATTGCAACTCCCGTCCTAAGCTCGACTCCTGCCAACTCTGATCTGCCCCCCCACAATCCATCTTCACCCGAACAACTCCCCCAACATCTCCGACCCCCTTCAACTCTTGCTTTAACCGCTCCAACTCCTCCAACGCACAATCCGTCGAACACTCCAGGCTCGCCACTCGCTCCCTCTGATCATAGTCAATTACCCCACCTAGCAGCCCTCTCACGAAAGAGGCATAATGATCCAAACAATGCCTCACATGCTGCCCTACCGTCGCTTCAAACAAATGCTCAATCGGCTCTCCATAAACACCATCTTCCATCCTCTCCAAAAGGCGTCCCGCCTGATTCATCAAAAACAAATTTGCCTCAATCAAATCTTCCATTGCTCAAGTTCTAAAAGTTGGAGCATTTTCAGTCCATCCTATTCCCTCCTCTTCATCCAAGATCCAAAAGTTTAGATCTCAGATCTACTCCCCCACTTCCCTCAACTTCTCCAACTCCCCCCTCAACCACCTTCCAGCCCCATCACCTTTCTCTCGTAAAATTTCCGTATCAAACGGTTGGCCAGCTCGCGACACAATCCGATGCCCACCCGACCTCATAAAACCGGTCGGAATCAACGCCGTCCTCACCAAACCGGACAATCGCGATAAGAACCGGATTCCCGCCGGCGGACCTCCGTAAAACCAAACCGGAACAATCGTTGCCCGCATCTTGCGCAATAACGAAATCACATGTTCATTCCACTCAGGGTCCTTCATCCCACCTTCCTGCCAAAGTGCCACCTTACCCGCCGGAAAAACCCCCAAGGCTCCCCCTCGACGCACCTGCCTTAAGACCTCCCGCAAGCTCCCTAAATTTTCAATCCCCCCCCTCTCCTCACCCAAAATTTTCACCGGAATAATCCACTCCTCCACACCAGCCAACAAACACACCTCTTCGTTGGCCAACATCCGAAAGTCCGGCCTCAGCTCGGTCATCTTCGCCATCATTGCCACCGCATCCGCCCCCCCATGACCGTGATTCCCAACCACCACCACTGGCCCTTCCTTCGGCACAGCCTCATCCCACCCAATAAATTCCATCTCCAAACCGATCTTCTTCGCCACCTCATCAAACACATTCCCCCCATCAGCCGCTGCCTCCTCAAAAACACCCCTCACCTGCTCATACCCCAGAACCCTCTCCAACCAACTGGCCAACTTCTCCCGACCTGTCAAAAATGACAAATGCTCTCGAACATCCGCAAATTGCCTCTCATCACTCATCAATCTCCAAATAATCAGTTTCACAATGACGCCTGACCAGCCCAAACAATTCACCCAAACTCGGAGGTTCAACTCCACGCTCCCGCCACAAATTTCCAATCTCAGCCGCCCTCCGAAAATGCCTCACGAAATCAATCATTCCCCTCCACCACGCATACCCCGGCTGATACACATGCGCTGGCTCCCCCATCACTCCATTCAATTCCAACACAACCAACCCCCTTCCAGCCTTCAAGTCATCCTCCGAACCAACCTTCACATCGTATCTCCCAAAACAGAACCCCTCGTATTTCTCTCCAAATTCATCAAAAGCCCTCACCAATTCTTCCGTCACCAACCCCCGTTCATCCGTAAAAACCGCTCCCCGCGAATGTGTTCCAATCGGCGCTAACACAAATTCCTCACCTTCACCAATCACCTTCCCTAAGTCTTCCTCGTACTTTTTTGAATAATAGCTCCACATCAAAACCGCTCGATCATCCCCCAAAATCAATTCTTCCAATGTCTTCACCCCATCGCCCACCACCCATTGCCGATGCTTTCCACACAGCGAGTCAATCCGCCCCCTTTCCTCTCCAGGCCCCTTCGACCAATGCAATCCAAACTCCAGCCCTCCCACAAATTCTTGCACCAAAAACCCCTCCTCACACTGCTCCACCCAACGCTTCCCTTCCTCTTCATTCTTCACCACCTTCACTCCCTGCCCACGCTGACCAAAATCCGGTTTCATCACCACCGGATAGACCAAACTCACTTCCTCCATCAACTCACTCACCTTCTCAAAACCCTCACCTGCCCGAACTCTCACAAACTTCCCTACCCTCACCCTCTGTCCACCGTCACCAAACCTCTCCAGAACCTCCCCCTTTGCTTGAAACGCCATCCCGCTTGCCCGCATCCCAGGGTTACACCCCGCCCACAAAGTCAATCCTCGCAATCGAACCCCATTCCACAAAACAGACAGTAGCACCGGAGGATAGACCATCCATATGGGCCAAAATTCCCACCTCCGCATTCGCTGCCACTTCGCCCACCATAATCGTCTCACACGATTCATCACTTTAGCTCCAAACTGCTCACCTGACGCTTCCCTTCACCTTCCAAATCTCTCACCTCAGATAAATACTCCCACACCACCTCTCCCCCACCCACTCTCACTCTCGACCGACTCCAAGTCTGCGCATCAGGCCGATTCATCCTCACCGAAAATGCCGAAAACTCCTCCCCCACCGAAGCATGAAATGCCTCACCTCGCTTTCCACCGCCATAAACCTTCAATCTCGCCTCCCTCACTCGCTCAAACTGAAACGACGAAGACGTCACCACTTCTCCCACCTCCCCTTCCACCAAATCGACCCCATCCCACTCCCAACATCGCTGCCCCTCCCCATCAAACACAATCAACGTAAAACCCGGATAACTCTCCAATCGTTCCAGCCTCTCACTCACCTCACTCACAGAACTCACATCTCCCAACCCCAACACCAACTGCCCCCGACTCTTCCGCTTCCCCTGTACCTTCTCATCCAAATCCCATCGATTCAACAAACACACCACCACCCCAAACTCATTCGCCAACATCCACGTCCCACCGCCATCCGGATCAATCGGAGCCAAAAATCGCCCCCCATCCGCCTCATAAATACGCGGAGCCTCAGCCACCGAACGACTCTTCTGCTCATCCCGATTAAAAAAGACCTCCAACCCACCATCCCCACGCCACCAACTCAGGGTGCACATTCAGCCTAAAAACTATTCGTCACCTTCCTTTTCTTTTCCATCTCCATCCACGACCGTGGTTGGCACAGAAGAACTTCCTCATCCCCCGCCCGAGGGACCAGCTGCCGGACCTCAACCACCACCCGCACCACCAAAGGCAATCCGCAACACCACGATCACCGCGATCACACCGATAAATCCCAAAATTCCATTCATGACTATAATCTAAGAGGTTTTCTCCGCCCCAATATTCCCGAAACCTCAAAAAAGGCAAACTCCACGTCAAATTTCCCACTTCACACTTCAAATCCCCCCTTCTATCCCCCACTAATCCCCCCGGACCGGAAAAATTCACCAGTCATCATTCACAAGTCACCATTCAAATCATGGCCAACAAAGACCACACCGACACCGCTCGCATGGAAAAGATCGTCTCCCTCTGCAAACGCAAAGGCTTCATCTTCCAATCAGCCGAACTCTACGGCGGCCTCAACGGATGCTGGGACTATGGCCCCCTCGGAACCGAACTCAAAAAGAACCTCAAAGACTACTGGTGGCGCAAAAACGTCCAAGAACGAGACGACATCCTCGGCCTCGACGGATCCATCCTCACTCACCAAGCCGTCCTCACCGCTTCCGGACACGTCGGCGGATTCTCTGACCCCATGTGCGACTGCCTTCTCACCAAGGCTCGCCTCCGCGCCGACCAAATCGAACCTCAATCAGGCACTGCCTACCACTTCACCGGAGCCAAACACGAAGAATCATCCTGGTCCATCGATCGCCCATTCTCCGTCCTCCTCAACCAACCGAACCAGGACGAAAACAAAGCACGCAAAACTGCGCGTGAATTCTACGCCCAATTCCTCTCCGATAAACAAATCTCACCGAAGAAACTCGAACTCCTCGGCGAAACCACCACCGAAGAAACCGACGTCACCAACTACAACCCCGCCAACGGATCTCTCCTCACCGAACCACGTGAGTTCAATCTCATGTTCCAAACCACCATGGGTGCTTCTGCCGAAGACAACGACCCCAACGCCGTTGCCTACCTCCGCCCCGAAACCGCCCAATCCATCTTCGTCCAATACAAAAACGTCCTCGACTCCTCCCGCATCAAACTCCCCTTCGGGATCGCTCAAATCGGAAAATCATTCCGAAACGAAATCAACCCGCGCAACTTCACCTTCCGCTCACGCGAATTTGAACAAATGGAAGTCGAATACTTCTGCCGCCCCGAAGACGGACTCCGCCTCACCGACGAATGGCTCGAAACCCGCCTCAGCTTCTACGAAGAAATTGGCCTCGACCGTGAAAAACTCCACGTCCTCGACATCCCCGACGGTGAACGCGCTCATTACTCCCAAAAAACCTACGACATCGAATACGACTTCCCCTTCGGACAGCAGGAACTGGAAGGCGTCGCCTACCGCACCAACTACGACCTCTCCAAACACCAAGAACACTCTGGAAAGCCACTCGAATACTTCGACGAAACCACCAAAGAAAAACTCATTCCCCACGTCGTCGAGCCCTCCGCCGGTTGCGATCGCACCGTCCTTGCCCTCCTCTGTGAAGCCTACGAAGAAGAAGACCTCACCAAAGAAGACGGCAAAAAAGACATCCGCACCGTCATGCGCTTCAAACCATGCGTCGCCCCCATCAAAGCCGCCATCCTCCCCCTCCTCAAAAACAAACCCGAACTCGTCGAGAAAGCCAAAGAAGTCCAAGCCCTTCTCCATCCCTTCATGAACGTCTTCTACGACGAAGCCGCTGCCATCGGCCGCCGCTACCGCCGCCAAGACGAAATCGGCACCCCTTTCTGCATCGCCATCGACTTCGAAACCATCGGTGAAGAAGGATCACCCGAACTCAAGGACACCGTCACCATCCGCCATCGCGACTCCATGGAACAAGAACGCCTTCCCATCAACGATCTCCTCCCCTGGCTCCTCGAAAGGATCCGATAAAAGTGAATGCACCACCCGCTGAAGCAGGTGGCTTCAAGTTCGTCGACTAAAGT
>JAHDGN010000480.1:2049-2328 GCA_020627645.1 Akkermansiaceae bacterium | reverse complement strand
ACCGCAACCGCCGCGAGGAACTGCGTGACCCGACGGCGCATGCGGAGATGCTGGCGTTGACTTCGGCTCAGGCGGCCTATGGGGATTGGCGACTGGAGGGGGCGACGCTTTATGTGACGAAGGAGCCTTGTCCGATGTGTGCGGGGGCGATTGTGCATTGTCGACCGGATCGGGTGGTGTTTGGAGCGTTGGATCCGAAGGGGGGGGCGGCTGGGGGGTGGATTAATTTGTAGTAATCCGCCTTTGAAGGTGTGAGTTTGGGGGTGGGAGTGGGGGGGA
>JAHDGN010000480.1:0-2039 GCA_020627645.1 Akkermansiaceae bacterium | reverse complement strand
AATTTGTTACATAGTAATCCGCCTTTGAATCATCGATGTGAGATTACGATGGGGGTGATGGAGGAGGAGTGTGTGGGGATGTTGAAGAGTTTTTTTAGGGAGGCTCGCGAGAAAAAGAAATTGGGGCAGCCTTTGGCCGAGTAGCGACTGGTGAATTTTGGCTGAGGGGTAGGCGGCCTTCGGCCGAGTTGAGAGTGGAAAATGGTGACTGGTGAGTTCTTGGTTGAGGAGCCTACTTTAAGGAGGTGGTTGGGTTGATTTGAGGGCAATTTATGGGGGCTTGTTTGTTTGGGGAGTTTTGGGTGTAGTAGGCGGCGTTATGAAGAGTGAGGCGCTTTCGAAGTATGAGGTTTTTGAGCCGGTTGATTTGAAGGACCGGACATGGCCGGATGCGGTGATTTCGGGAGCTCCGATCTGGTGTTCGGTGGATTTGCGGGATGGGAACCAAGCGTTGCCGATTCCGATGAGTGTGGAAGAGAAGTTGGAGATGTTTGATTTGTTGGTGGGAGTCGGTTTTAAGGAGATTGAAATTGGTTTTCCGTCTGCGAGTGAGACGGAGTTTGAGTTTATGCGGAGGTTGATTGAGGAGAATCGGATCCCCGAGGATGTGACGGTTCAGGTGTTGGTACAGACGCGGAGGCATTTGATTGAGCGAACATTTGAGTCGATTCAAGGGGCGAAGAGGGTGATTTTACACATTTATAATTCGACAAGTACTTTACAAAGGAGGGTGACTTTTGGGGATGCCTCAAGGGAGGAGATTCGGGAAATTGCGGTAGAGGGGGCAAAGGTGGTGAAGGAGTTGGTGCCGACGGTGCCGGAGACTGAGATTGTGTTGCAGTATTCACCGGAGAGCTTTTCGGATACAGAGTTGGACTTTGCTTTGGAGTGTTGTGAGGCGGTGATGGAAGTGTGGGAGCCGAGTGTGGAGCGAAAGATGATCTTGAATCTGCCGGCAACTGTGGAGTGGACGACGCCGAATGTTCATGCGGATCAGATTGAGTGGATGTGTCGGAATTTGTCGTGCCGGGAATGTGTGGTGGTGTCGTTACATACGCACAACGACCGGGGGACGGGGGTGGCGGCGACGGAGTTGGGTTTGATGGCGGGGGCTGATCGGGTCGAGGGGACATTGTTTGGGAATGGGGAGCGGACTGGCAATTTGGATATCGTGACGGTGGCTTTAAATATGAATAGTCATGGGATTGAGACGGGGTTGGATTTTTCTGATTTGATGAGGTTGCGTGAGGTGTATGAGCGGACGACGCGGATGGTGGTTCCGGAACGGCAGCCGTATGCAGGGGAGTTGGTCTTTACGGCGTTTTCGGGGAGTCATCAGGATGCGATCAAGAAGGGCTTGGATCGTCGGAAGAAGGAGTCGGGGAAGAGGTGGGGAGTTCCCTATTTGACAATTGATCCTTTGGACATTGGACGGAGTTACGAGGCGATTGTGCGGATCAATTCACAGTCGGGTAAAGGGGGGGTGGCCTATTTGTTGGATTCGGAGCATGGGTTCGATTTGCCGAAGACGATGCATCCTCAGGTGGGTAAGAGAATTTATGATTTGGCGGATGAGAGGGGACGTGAGTTATCCGCTGTGGAGGTGGGGGAAGTGTTCCGAGAGGAGTTTGTTAATGTGGGGGAGGTGTTAGATTTGTTAGAGTATGAGTTGGACCATTCAAGGGGAGGGCGTGGCGAGGTGGCCTGCGAGGCTTTGGTTCGTTTGGAGGGTGAGGAACGAAAGATTGATGGGTTAGGGAATGGGCCGATTAATGCGTTTGTTTCGGCTCTGGACGGAGCGGGGGTGAAGGATTTCGTACTCACAGATTATCGATCTCATGCGTTAAAAGGTGAGACAGGGTCTGGATCGACAGCGGCGGCCTATGTCCAGTTACAGAATCATGAGGGGGTGAGTTTGTGGGGAGTGGGGGTGGATTCTTCGATTGAGATGGCGGGGGTGAAAGCGGTGGTGAGCGCGTGGAATCTTTTGCGATGAGGGGGGATAGGAACGGTGAGTATTCGGCGATGGCTATTGGCGG
>JAHDGN010000040.1 GCA_020627645.1 Akkermansiaceae bacterium | reverse complement strand
GTTGGCTAGAATGACGGCTGCGGAAAATGAGCAGTTTGAAAAGTCAGATGCGTTGATAGCGCTGCGGAGAAAAATCGGAGGAGTTGAAGTGGATGTTGCAAATGGCGTTTGGGTGGACCGTCAGGTGGATGTGGTTGGGTCTTGGAAGGAGAAAATGATTGGAGCGTATGGAGTTGAAGGGGTAAAGGAGGTTGATTTTTTCCAAAGGCCGGAGGAGCAGAGGCTTCGTTTCAATCGATGGGTAAACAAAAAGACGAAAGGACTGATTTCAGATTTGTTAAAGCCGGGGGATATTACAACAGAAACGAGAATGATTCTTGCGAATGCGATCAGTTTTCGTGGAAAATGGACGGTGCCATTTGATGAATCAGAAAATCGAGAGGTCAATTTTCAAGTGAGTGATCAGAAGAGACATCCTGTTTCAATGATGATCAGGTATCGTTGTGATTTCGTCAGGTATGGAGCGTTTCACTCAGATGGGTCGGCTTTTGATACTCCGTTCGAAATGCCTTCGCAAAAGAGTGGGGTGCAGTTTTATCCAGGTGAGAATGGGTTTGAAATTTTGGAAATTCCATATGGTGGGGATCGGTATTCGATGGTTGTTCTATTGCCGAGGAGTACGAAGGGAATCTTAGATTTGGAAAAATTAATGCAGCCCGAAAGGTTATCTGAGTGGTTGGAAAATATTGGAGAGCGTGAGGTTCATGTGAAGCTGCCTAAGTTTCAAATGGAGACGTCTTTCGATCTTAAGGATGTTCTTGGTGATTTAGGTGTTCGAAGAGTTTTTGATCCGGGTGATGCCGATCTTTCTGGGATGGTGAGTGGACGTGAACTTTTTGTAAATCGGGCGTTTCATCAGGCGGTGATTCAGGTTGACGAGAAAGGAACAAAAGCGGCGGCTATTACCTATGGTGACGAGTTAGATGGAGGCGCGTTGCCAGTGTTATCGTTTATCCCTGAATTTAAGGCTGACCGTCCCTTTTTGTATTTGATTCGCGAGAGCGATTCGGGAGCGATTTTGTTTATGGGGAGGATGATGAATCCGGCAGAGAGTCAGTGATCACTTGAGCCGATCGTGAAGTTGGTATACTGGTTGAAGGTGGGAGGGCGGAGGAAGCCGATGAGGGTTTGATTGGAGTTTTTCGCGAAGTCGATGGCTAGTGATGAAGGGGCGGAGATGCCGGCAATGATGGGGATGCGAGCGGCGAGAGATTTTTGCATGAGTTCGAATGAGATGCGTCCCGAGAGGAGGAGGAAGGTTTGTGAGAGGTCGAGGTTTTGTTGGAGGGCGGAGCCGATGACTTTGTCGAGAGCGTTGTGGCGGCCAATGTCCTCGTGGAGAATGAGGAGGTCACCGGTTAAGGAAAAAATCCCGGAGGCGTGGATGCCTCCGGTTGATTGGAAGTTGTCTTGGGCAGAGCGAAGTTGTTCGGGGGCGTGTCGGATGATGTGCTCTGAGATCTTGGGAGGGTGTGAGATGGGAGGGTGGTTTTGGAGGATGGCGTCGATGGTGGCTTTGCCGCAGAGGCCACAGGAGGAGGCGGAGAAGAGGTGTCGAGTGAGCTTTTGCCAGTCGCACGGGTGATTGTCGGCTAGAAAAACGAGGGCGTGGTTGTCTCGGGATTCGAGGTCGATGGATTTGACTTGGGCTGCGTCGGTGATGATTCCTTCGGTTAGGAGGAAGCCTAGGGTGAGTTCTTGGTCGTTTCCAGGGGTGCGCATGAGAACTGCAAGAGGGCGACCGTCGATAATGATTTGCAATGGTTCTTCGACGGCGACGAGGTCGTTGCGTTTCTCCCGGTCGGTCTCTCGAATGTGGGTGATGGGGTATGGGCGAGAGGCGGGGGGCATTAGGTGGAAGATTTAGACGAGTGGAGATGGGTAGCTACCGGCGGTGACGAGAGATTGGATGTTTTCGACCACATGTGGTTTGTCGTCGGGGTAGGTGACGCCGAACCAGTTAGAGGTCGTGGTGAGGACGTGGCAGTCGGCTTGGCCAGTGTGGACGAGGTGGTCAACGGAGGCGGGAAGGTAGCATTCGCTTTTGAGCTCGGTGCCGTGGTCTTTGAGAAAATTGACAAAATAGTTTTGGAGTTCGGGAAGGTAGCCGTCTCGGAAAGCCCAGAGGTTCATGGAGACGATGACGTTTTCTTCGATTTGGCAAGTGTTGCCAGAGGTGTTGGTTCCTTCGATGTCGCCGCTGGAGGTTCGGGAGATGTTGATGACTTCCTCGACTCCTTTGAGGAGTCCGTTTTCGGTTTGGCAGACGCCTCGATTGACCGAGCCGTGGTCTGAGAGGGTGTTGATGATGGGGTATCCGACGAGGGCGTGATGTTGTTTTGCGAGGCCGGGGGGGGGAGATTGGAGGAATTCGGCCGCTTTTTGATAGGCGTCTGAGCCGTAGAAGTCGTCAGCATTGACGACCGCGAAGGGGCGATCGATTTCGTTTCGGGCTGCGAGAATGGCGTGAGCAGTACCCCAGGGTTTTTCGCGGTCTTCTGGAGGGGTGAAACCGTTGGGGAGGTCGGTGAGGTTTTGGAAGGCGTAGGCTACTTGAATTTGGTTGGCAAAGCGTGCGCCGATCGTTGCTTTGAAAGCTTCGGCGAAGTCTTCGCGGATGACAAAGATGACTTTGGAAAATCCGGCACGGATGGCGTCGAAGACTGAGTAGTCAAGGACGGTTTCCCCATTGGGGCCCATGGGGTCCATTTGTTTGAGACCGCCGTATCGGGAGCCCATTCCGGCGGCGAGGACAACAAGTGCTGGGGAGGTAGTCATTAAGGATGATGAAAAAACGAAAATGCGGGAGTGGAAAGAGAAAATGAGGAGATGTTGGATGGTTACCTTGTGATTTTCGAAATCCGAGGGACCAGTTCAGTCAGCTCGTTTTTTTGAAATAAGGGATAAAGTAAGGGCGGCCATTTGACCGCCCCTGTCGCTATTTGGCTGGTAAGCTCAAGATGTTTTATCGGCGCCTCCGGATGGCGAGACCGAGAATGGACAGAGCTGCTAACAGCGAGGTTGTTGGTTCTGGGACCTGAACTGTGGTGGTCTCAGTCCCTGGCTGGAAATCGACTTCGTTGCCATCCAGGGCAAAGTTTCTTCCACCATTTGTCGTCGAATTAGGAATGCTATAAGTCATGTTGACCTCGGAGACGTTCGAAAAGGTAAAAAGGGCTAGGCCGATTTCGTATCCGGCAGTCGGAGGGTTAGGCCCGTTCGTGTTGGTGGTATCAGCTTGAATCATCACTGAACCATCGGGATTCTCGGTGCGTTGGTGGCCGCGACGGTGTAGGATGAATGGTCATATGAGACCACAGTATCCGTTCCTGCGGTATTATCTCCATCAAGGTCGTAAACGGCGAAGGTAAATTCGTAGGAATCTCCAAAGGTCGCGGTTGAGATGGGGACCGGAGTTCCCGAGGTCAAATCGTAGAAAGAAAATTTGAGATCAACACTTTCGCCTCGACTTAAGTTAGACGTCGTCTGTTCCAGCTCGCCAGTATCTGTTAGGGTCTGTGGTAGTAGGTAACCACGTTGAAGTTGCTTCCATGGTCATCCCAATATTGAAGCCGGCGATGACGTCATTGTAGACTGCCCCATTAAGACCATCATACCATTCACCCGGAGCGTTGGCAGTTTGGTCAAGGAAGGTGTTCAGGCGGTATCCTTCAGTTCCGTTGTTTTCTTTAAACGCTAGAGGAAGGGTCACCACTCCTTGCGCTTGGACCGACGCAGCCAAGAGCGCCATCATTGCATGTGCTTTCATCATCCTAAATGTCATAACATGTTAGAATATTTGTAAAGGATTTTCAGCTTTGTTCGAAGTAGGATGTGGGAGGTTTTCGATTTTAAGAGACTAAGCCCTTTGAGGGGGGGAGTAGTTACAGGCTGATTTTTCGCATGGCTTTGATTCTGGTAAGGACGGGTGGGTGGGAGTGGTGGAGGAAGACTTCGAGTGGGTGTGGAGTCAGGTTGGAGAGGTTGTTGGCGGAGAGTTTTTTGAGAGCGTCGATAAGGTGGTTGGGGGTGTTTTGGGCGCGGGTGGCGTATTCGTCTGCTTCGAATTCGTTTTTGCGGGAAAAGATACTCATGCCGATGGAGAGGAGGTATGAGACGGGTTTGAAGACAATCATGAAAAGGACGAGTCCAGGGGCTACGGAAGCTGATTGGATGCCGAAGGCGTTATAGAGGGCGGATCCGAAGGTTGATTCTGGGGTGGTGGCGTAGCCGAGGAGGAAGAAGATAATGGCAAATTGGACGATGGTAAGAATGAGCGTTTGAACGATGTGTTTCTTTTTGAAATGCCCGATCTCGTGAGCGAGGACGCCGACCAGTTCGGGTGTGGTGTGTTTTTCGATGAGGGTGTCGTAGAGAGCAATTTTTTTGTTTTTGCCGAATCCGGTGAAAAAGGCGTTGGATTTGGTGGATCGTTTGGAGCCGTCCATGATGGAGATTTCGGTGAGGGGGAATTCACATTGTTCGGCCATTCTGAAGACCTCGGTTTTGAGTTCACCGTCTTCGAGTGGGGTAAATTTGTTGAAGAGCGGGAGAAAGACGGTGGGGATGAGGTATTGGAGGAGCAGTAGAATGATGGTGAAGCTGATCCAGGCCCAGATCCAGGCGTTGGGAACGGATTCGAAGATCCAGAGGATGAGGGCGAGGATGGCACCGCCGAGAATGGCGGTGAGGATGAGGGATTTGATTTGGTCGATGAGGAAGGTTTTCGGGGTGGTCTTGTTGAAGCCGAATTTTTCTTCGAGGACGAAGGTGTTGTAGATGGAGAAGGGGAGGGACAGAAGGTAGGAACCAACGTAGGCGATGGCGATGAAGAGGAGGCCAGTGGGAACGGGGGAGAAGTTGAGGGATTGGGTAAAGGAGTCGATCCAGCCGAAACCGCCAAGGAACCAGAAGGTGAGGAGGATTCCGAGGGAGGTGATTGAGGAGATAATGGAAAATTGGGATTGAGCTTTTTCGTAGGTTTGGGCCTTGCGGTATTTTTCGTCGTTCCAAATGCCGTCAAACTCGTCTGGGAGTTCGGGTTTGAGGTTTTTGAGGGTGAGGATGGTGGCCGCGAAATCCAGTTTCCAAAGGAGGAAAAGGGCGATGACTAAAAAGAGAGCGAGTGCGTTGAACTCAGGCATGGAGGGATTGATGAAGGAGATTGGGAAAATGGGAAGTTTGAAAAGTGTTCTATTTCGTTCTTGAGGTTTGTTTGGTGGGGTTTTGGGGAGATGAGGTTGAGTTTTTGATGGGGTAGGGGTTTGAAGTGACGTGGGATTTTCATGGGTGAAGATGGCGTTATGTTGCACAAATTTTTGAGATCTGGAACGATTAGGGGCGATTTGGGGATTTGACGGGAAGGAGCATTCTCGTGGGAAGGATTCGTGTTATTTCGTTGTTGGCAAATTGGCGGGTGGAGGTTAAGCGGGATGTCCGATGCCAAAGGTGTTTATTAAAACCTACGGGTGACAGATGAATGAGAGGGATTCTGAGCAGGTTGCTCAGACGTTTGCGGAGCGTGGGTATACGTTGACGGGTCATGAGAGTGATGCGGATGCGATTTTGGTGAATACTTGTAGCGTGAGAGATCAGGCGGAGCAGAAGGCTTTGGGGAAAATGGGGATGATGGGTAAGTATCGGGATGTGCGGTCTCATGTGGTTTATGGGTTTATGGGATGTATGGCGCAGAGCCGTGGTGCGGAGTTGTTTGATCGCATTCCTCATTTGGACTTGGTGGTTGGTACGCAGAAGTATCATCGGGTTTTCGACTACGTGGATGGGATCTTAGGGCGTCGTTTGGAGGAGCGGATGGATGAGGTGGGTGCGGAGATGGTGACTGGGCGGGTGGAGGATGAGGTGAAGAAGGTGAATGGGAAGGAGGTGATTTCTGCGAAGATGGTGGATACGGAGGAGGAGAAGGGGAGTCAGAATACGATTCGAGACCATGTTTCGAAGGAGACGAAGCAGGCGACGGCCTTTGTGAGTATTATGCAGGGGTGTAATATGAGGTGTTCCTTTTGTATTGTGCCTGATACTCGTGGTAAGGAGCGGGGGCGTCCGATTGGGGATATTGTGGATGAGGTGAAGCGGTTGGTGGACAAGGGGGTGAGGGAGGTGACCTTGTTGGGGCAGATTGTGAATTTGTATGGTCGCACGGAGTTTGAGAAGGTTGATGGAAAGTCTCCGTTTGTGCAGTTATTGGAGGCGGTTCATGAGGTTGAGGATTTGAAGAGAATTCGGTTTACGAGTCCTCATCCGATTGGGTATCGGGATGATTTGGTGGAGGCTTTTAAATATTTACCGAAGTTGTGTTCTCATATTCATTTTCCGATGCAGAGTGGGAGTGACCGGATTTTGAAATTGATGCGGCGGCCGTATAAGAATGAGAAATTTTTGACGATTTGTGAGAAGATGAAGGCGGCGCGGCCGGATTTGGCAATTACGACTGATATTATTGTCGGGTTCCCGGGAGAGACGGAGGAAGATTTTCAGGCAACGATCGATTGCATGAAGCAGGTGGAGTTCGATAATAGCTTTATTTTCAGGTATTCGAAGAGGAAGGACACTCCGGCGGCTGAGATGGACGGGCAATTGAGTGAGAAGGTCAAAGAGGAGCGGAATCAGGCTTTGTTGCGGATCCAGGAAGAGATGACGACGGCGAAGAATGCGAAGTTAATTGGGACTCGTCAGGAGATTTTGTGTGAGGGACCGAGTAAGACCAACAAGGAGAGGTTGAGCGGGCGAACGAGTCAGAACAAAATTGTGATTTTTGATGGGGATGCGGAGCGGATGACGGGAGAGGTGATGGATGTGATGGTGGAGGATTCGACTGGTTATACCTTGTATGGAACCCCTGTGATTCATTGATTGTCGATTAATTTAGCTCACGAATCGATGAGTGTGTGTTCATCAAAGCCGATTCATCTTAGCGAGGAGGATTTTATTGGGCGGGGGATTGCGAAAAGGGTTTATCGTCATCCTGGTGATGATGGTATTTGTGTGAAGTTTCCGAATGGGAAGAAGAGGCGTGCGATTCATGATATTCGACGGGAGATTAAATATTTGAAGAAGCATCAGGAGAATCTTCCTTGGCTGTCGCGTTATTTGGGGGAGGTGGAGAGTAATTTGGGGACTGGGTTTATGTATGAGTTGGTTCGCCATGAGGATGGCGCTCTAGCGAGTGCGATTACGGCGGCTGAAATTGATCATCACTCGGAAGCTTTGCTGGGGAAGGTAAAGGAGATGTATTTTCAGCTGATTGCTGAGCGGGCAGTGGTGAATGATTTGAGGTTGGCGAATGTCTTTTTTAGGAGGAAGTTGGATGGGGGCTTTGATCTGATCTTAATTGATGGTTTTGGGAACAATAATTTGATCAAGATCGCTGATTATTCGAGTTATTTTCGGGTGCAGAAGTTAAATCGAAAATTTAAGAAGTTGTGTGGGAAGTTGGGGGTGGTGGATGATTTTTTGGTGGGCAGGTAGATTTGTTCGGTTGATGTGTTTTGTGGATGTTTCGACAAGGGTGTTGAAGGTGTCTTGTTTTGAGTGGTTTCGGTTTGGGGGTTGGGGCTTTTCGAGGAAAATTGTCGGGTGGTGATCAGGCTGTGGAAATCGATGTGAATCCTTTAGATTCGCTATAAGTCTGGTCAAATTGAGTATCGTTGTTTAGTTTTTCACCTTCATTGATGAATTTTTTTCGTTGGTTTCCGTCCAAAGTATTGATGGCGCCCGCTGGGGCAGCTTCTTCGGTCGGCTCAGAAGATGAAGAAATTCCTGATTCTGAGCTGATTCAAGGATGCCAGAAGGGCGATTCTCGCTCTTTCGAGGCTCTGGTGACCCGTCATCGTGGAAAGGTTTATGCGATGGTCCAAAATATGATTAAAAATGAGGCTGATGCCTGGGATTTGTCTCAGGAGGTCTTTTTGAAGGTCTGGAAGGCGCTGCCTAAGTTTGAGGCTCGGGCGAAGTTTTCGACCTGGTTGTATCGCATCACGCATAATGTGGTTTACGATTGGTTGAGGAAGCGGAAGATTGATTCGGCTGGAGAGCTGGATGATGGCTTGTTGGATCAGTCAAATATCGCTGCTGGATCGAGGACGAGTCCGGCGATGGAAGGAAGACCGGATGAAATGATGGTGAATTCGGAATTGGGAGAGCGCATTAATGTGGCTCTTGAAACATTGAGCGCAGAACATCGGGAGACGATCTTGTTGAGAGAAGTGCAGGGCTTCGATTATAAGGAGATTGCTCAAGTGATGGAATGTTCTCTTGGGACGGTGATGAGCCGTCTTTTTTACGCACGGAAGAAACTCCAAGCCCTATTGAGTGATGAAAAAGGAACAGTATGAGGAATTGATGGTGAAGTTTGTTGACGGTGAGCTGTCCGCAAGTGAGCGGGAGCAGTTTTTGTCGATGATGGCTGAGGATGAGAAGTTGGCTGCAGAGGTTGACGAGATGGTTTCGGTTTCGAGAATGTTGAGTGAGGAGATTGTGAGTTCGCAAGAGCCACCGTATCCCGACTTTTTCAATAGTCAGTTGATGAGGAAGGTGGATTTAGACATGGAGGCGCGGACGCCGGTGAAGCGGGCGAAGCGATGGTGGAGTGGCTTGAAGTGGGCTTGGGTTCCGGCTGGAGCGTTGGCCTTGGTGATGGCGTTTTTTGCGGGGAATAAGCTCGGATCGACGAATCCGCAGGGTAGTGGGATTGCGGGGGGAGGTTCTAGCGGCCGGGGCGAGGCGTCAGCGGTTTACTTTGCGGTTGAATCGGTTCAGGCGGAAGTGATTCCTGATTCTGGAGGAAATATTGTGATTAAGGTCGAGGGGTTGAATCCGATTCGAGATGAGATCGATTTTGTGACGGTAAGTTCTGAGGAGGATTTGCCGGCGGGGTTTGTGGAGGCGAAGGTTCGGGAATTTCGATAGGAGTTGATAGGGATGAAGCGATTTGGGTTTGTGTTCTTGATGTTGAGCGGGTTGTTTTTTTCGGCTGGGACTCTAGTTGGGAAGGATCCGGCGTTGGATTCGATTGGGCAGATGCGGGTGAAGTTGATCTATGGGACGGATGGGGATGCCTCTGTTGCTGGTGAGATTGCGAAGAAGCTTTCGGAAGAAGATCAGAAGGCCTTGGGAAAGATTAAGTCGATTCAGTTTAAGAGTTATCGATTGTTGGGGCAGGATGAGTCGGCAATTTTGCGCGGGTATGAAAATTGGGCGTCTCCGTTGGAACCGTCGACGGAAATTTTGGTGAGCTTTCAGCCGGTGAAGAGAGTGGGGAAGAAGAAATTGGAGGTGTTGTTGGCGTATTGGCAGGGGAAGCGGAAGATCTTTAGCTTTGATCCGACAATGTCGGTGGGAAAGACGCTGTATATGGTGGGGCCAAAGTGGAGGAATGGTCGTCTGATTCTGGCTTTGACGATGGAGAAGTTGGAGGTGGAGAAGAAGTAGCATCGGCTAAGTTTTTGAGGGTGTGGAACGTTGAGGATGGAGATGGTTCGTTGGGTTTTGGTCTGTTGGTTCGCCGTCCTGACTTTGGGGCGTGCTGAGATGGTGTTTGAAAAGAAGGAGGTTGAGATCGAGGTTCCGTATGATCAGCAGGTGGTGACAGCGGCGTTTCCGTTTCGGGTGGTGGAGCGGAATACAGAACTGAAATTGATTGAGTTTAAGTGTACGTGTTTGGAGGCGAGGATTACCGAAGGTCGTTTGCGGTGGAAGGTTGGGGAGGAGGGGATGATTTTGGTGGATTTCGATAGTAAACGGGTGGTTGGAGATGCGGAGAAAGAAGTGTTTTTGGTTTTCGAGGGTGGTTTGGAGAAGGTGCGTTTAGCGGTAAAAATCCACGTGAAACCATTGTTCAGTGTGGAGCCTCCGGGGGTGGGGTGGGATGTGGGAAGTGAGGGAGATGAGCGGGTCGTGAGATTGAGGAAAAATTATGAGGAGAGTTCGGCTCAGATTGTTTCGCATAGCTCGACGAACAAGGAGCGGTTTCCTTATGAATTTAAGGAGCTTAAAAAAGGGCATTTATATGAGGTGCGGGTGAAAGCTGAAGATACGGAGAAGCGTGGGGTGGCGACCATTACTTTTCGTACGGATAGCCAGGTGGGGAAGTTTAAGCGAGCGAGGTTGAGTTTGAGGGTGTTAAACCCGAAGCATACGGATGTTGATGTTGCGACTCCTGCTCAGTTGGAGCCAAAGAAGGAGGGGGGGGCTGGGAGTGAAAAATCATCGAAGTTTGGTTGGATGGTGGTGGCGGTTCCGGCGGGGATCATGGCGGTGTTTCTGTCATATTTTTTGATGGTCAAGCGACGGTCTGCGTCTTGACTTTTGCGCGCAGCACGCAAACCTTTTGAGAGATGAAGAGATTTCGTTTTGGTGTGGCTGGGTTGATGATGTTTTTGGTGTCATCGACTTTTGGAGAGCTTTCGTTTGAAACGATGAGTTTGGAGAAAAAAGCAGCTCAGGATAACAAGAGTGTGATGTTTGAATTTCCTTTTGAGGTGAAGGAAAAGGATGTGGAGATTAAGTCCTTGGCGGAGATGTGTCCGTGTTTGTCGGCTTGGATTGAGCCTCGGAATCCGGATCGGTCGATGAAGAAGAGTTGGAAGGTGGGGGAGAAAGGAACGATTAAGGTAAAATTTGATACGATGTCATTTGTGGGGAAGGTGGAGAAGGCGGTTGGGTTGCAACTGAAAGGGGAGCAGAAGCTTGATTATTTGAAGGTGGCGATTGTAGTTCCGGAGCTGATCAAAATGGAGCCGAGAACATTGAAGTGGGATCAGGGGGGGAAGGCTGAGGCGAAGGTGCTTAAGATTACGATGCAGGGAGATGAGCCGATTAAGGTTTTGGGGGTAAGTGCGACGAGAAAAGAGGCGTTCCCATATGAGTTAAAGACGATTAAGGAGGGGAAGGAGTATGAGTTACATGTGACTCCGACTGATGTTTCGAAGGGAGGGATTTGTGTTTTTCGTTTTCTGACGGATGCGAAGAACAAGAGGTTTAAGAGAGCGGTGGCTTATGCTTCCGTGCGGAGGCCGTCGCGGGTGAAACCGGTGAAGCCGTTGCGGAAGGCGGTTCCCGCCCAATGAGAACGTATTTGATCTCATTGGTAGTGGTGGTTGGGTTGAGTTTGTTGGCAACTTTTGCAACTTATCTAATTGTTGGTCCTCCTGACCGTTCGGTTCCCTGTGATCCTGGGGAACTTGAAGAATGGTTTGTTTGTTTAGCGGACGTCCGGCAATGGGAGGCTGGGGACATTGTTTGGGTTGATGCGAGGCCGAAAGAGGATTGGGAGGTGAATGGGGTAGAGGGGGCGATTCATTTTGGTGATGATACGGTTCCGGTTGACGGAGAGGAGGCGGTGATTGTAGCGGTTTCTGAAAGAGAGGCTTCGAAGGTGGTGGTTTATTGCAATCAGTCAGGTTGTGGGTCTTCGAAGTATGTGGCGGGACGTTTGCGTCCGGTGGCGGAGGCGTTTGAGGATTTTCAGGTTTTTGTTTTGGAGGGAGGATACAAGGCCTTGAAGGCTGAGAGGTTGGGATTTTAGGAGCGGGTCAGGAGGGTAGATCAGGCATGATCCGTTTCATGTATTGATCGAAAAGAGGGACGGTGAATGCGGTGTCGCCGTGGGAAGGACTCCAGATCATACCTTTGGAGATCAGTTTGGCGCGGGTGGGTGCTAGGGATTGCGAGGTTCGTTCTAGGATGTCAGCGATATCACCGGTGCGGTGTGGTCCGGGGCCAATTTTGGCCATCGCGCGAAGATAGCGTTTTTCGAGTGGAGTCAGGCGGTCGAAGCGGACGCGGAAGAAGCTGGCATCGAGGGCTGCGGTTGCGGTGGCGGTGGCATTTTGGCAGTCTTCGAGGGTGATCGGGGAGGAGGTGGCGATATCCCAGGAGTGCTTGCCCCATTCTTGGAGGAAGTAGGGGTATCCTTGGGTGGTGGTGACGAGGTAGTCGAGGGCTGCTGGTTCGAAGGTGATGTTTTCCTGAGTGGCGGGAATGGCGAGGGCATTGCTTGCTTGCTGGGGGTCAAGAGGTCCGATAAAGGGAAAGTCGAAGAGTCGCTCGGCATAGGATTTGGCTTTCCCCATTTGACCAGTGAGTTGGGGTAGGCCGGCGCCAACGAGAGCCACGGGGAGGGCGAGTTGCGAGGTTTTGTGGAGGGCGGCGATAAGGTGGGAGAGTTGTTCTTCGGGGACGTATTGAAGTTCGTCGATGAAGATGACAAAGGAGGATTGAGCGGCTTTGGCAGCTTGGCCTACGGTGACGAAGAGATCTTGGAGGTCAGATTCAAGGTCACCGTTGTCGGCGAGTCCGGGTTCGGGTTCGAGGTCGAGTGCGACTTCGAGGTCTTCGTATTTGACTTTGAGTTTGGCGAAACCTGCGAGGGCTCGGAGGGCGCGTTGGGCGAGGGATTTGGCTTTTTCGGTTCGAGATAATTTGAGCAGTGCTTGTCGAAGTTGGGGAGCTAGTATGCCTGGGAGGGATCGATGTTCAGGCGCTTCGATGCGAATGGTGGTGTGGCCATCGGCTTCGGCTCGGTTACGCATGTGGTCGAGGAGCACGGTTTTTCCAACTCCACGGAGGCCGATCATGAGGACGCTTTTGGCGGGGCGACCAAGTTTAATGCGCTCGATGGCGATATGGACTGTTTCGCGTAGTTCGTCCCGTCCGGCAAGTTCCGGGGGAGGGGTTCCGGCTCCTGGGGAATAGGGATTGCGAATGGGGTCCATTACTGAAATATGTGTAGTTTATCTAAGTTTACAACAAAAAGATAAACCTGGGTAAAGTCAGTATATTTAGGAAATGGTATTATCCTAGAATCCGCAGTTGGAAGTGGCTCAAGGAATAGGAATTGCTGATCGCTGTAGGGCGTGACCTCCGTCAAAGGTTTTCAATCTCATTCACCCAGAGGGTGAAACGAAAACGCACCCATCTTTCGGATTTAAATTACACCCGACAATGGATTTCGAGAGTCATTTTAGGTTTCAACTGCGGATTCTAGGATTATTCTGGGTGGAGAAATTTGCATCAGTTGACAGGTGATGGAGGAATCTGGACTCGTTTTACGAGAGATTGTTGCCGGAGGTGCCCTTAACCCGCATATTTCATGAGCCCAGGTCGATTTCGTCCCATCTCATAGAATTTCAGGTTATTGTCCTTGATTTCGAGGAAAGACAGAATGTGCACTTAGTCATTCCTCGAAATCGGCGTCCGCCTACTGAAATGCAATGACCTGAGGCGAACTCAAATTGCTTCATGAAATATCCGGGTTAACTGAGACGGAAGAAGGATTGGGTGGTTTGTTCGGTTTCGGCGGCGAGTTGTTGGATTGAGATGTCGCGAAGTGCTGCGATTTTTTCGGCGGTGAGTCGGGTGTGAGCGGGTTCGCAGCGGCTGCCGCGGTGGGGTTCAGGAGCAAGGTAGGGAGCATCGGTTTCGACCATGAAGGAGCCTGCGGGGACGGCTTTGACGGTTTCGTGGACAGCGGTGGCGTTTTTGAATGTCGCGATGCCGGTGAAGGAGATGAGGGCGCCGGCATCGAGAACGCGTTGAGCGAGTTCGGGCGGACCAGGAAAGCAATGGAAGACGGCTTTTAGGGTGGGGGAATAGTCACGAAAGATTTCGAGCGCGTGGTCGAGAGATTCGTTTCCTTTTTTGTCACGAGTGTGGATGACCACATTGAGGTTGTGTTCTTTGGCGAGTTCGAAATGTTGGCGAAGGAAATCTCGTTGTCGTTGGTGATAGTTTTCGGTGGTCCAGCCGTCAGGTGCGGGGTGAAAGTAGTCGAGTCCGGTTTCGCCGATGGCGGCTACTTTGGGGTTAGAGAGGTGAGGGGCGATGAGGGTTTCGAAGTCGTCGCGGGTGTTGTGGACGTCGCAGGGGTGGATGCCGAGGCAGGTGTAGATTTCGGGATGGTCGGTGGCGAGTTGGAGGTTTGGGAGTTGATCGGATTCGTCGGTGGCGAGTGTGATGAGGCGGTTGACCCCGGCATTGAGGGCGTTCTGAAGAATTGTAGGGATCTCGTCTGGGGTGAATTTATGGGAGGCGAGGTGGCAATGGGAGTCGGTGAGCATGGGGGAAGTTTGTTGTTTGGTTAATTTGTCGGTTGTCGATTGAGATGTTGGTTTTTAGGAATTTGGTTTGAGCTAAGAGAAAGAGAGTCGAGCGTCAGGGGTCACGACTCTCTTAGGATGGTTTTGCCTTAGGATTGGAGGTAGGTTTTCTCTTTGTAGAGGTAGGCGTAGGGGATGTAGAGGAAGGCGGTGATGAGGATTAGGATGGTGAAGAATCGGAAGTAGGAGGCTCCCTCGAGAGTGGATCCACCGCCAATCTGGGATTGGAGTTTGAAGGGGAGGTTTGAGGTGTCTTCTTTTTTGGCGTCGGTTGCGCCAATTTTTTCTTTGTGGGCTTCGAGCCAAGGTTTGTCGGGCTTGAGGAAATCAGACCAGGATTCTTTCTTTTCTTTTTTCTCTTCTGGGAGGGTGAGGATGAGGTTGTGATCCCATTTAGTGGATTGGGTTTTATCGGGGCCGTCGGAAGATAGACGAACGCTGATGGAGTTTAGGATTTTGTATCGGAGAGGGTTGCCCCACGGGTCGTTGGGGAGAGTGAGAGATGATGGGGCTGGAAACTTCCCATCTTGGGTGACGGAGTCTGAGATAGTTGCAATGAGAGATTGAAACTGGTCGTTGAGACCGGAAGTCGCAAAGGTGTGCATCTGAT
>JAHDGN010000479.1 GCA_020627645.1 Akkermansiaceae bacterium | reverse complement strand
GTAGGGGCGCAATTTTCTTTTTTTATGTGGGACAATGATTTTTCACACCGCAGACTCGAAAGTATTAACCTTAATACCGTCAATCGAGGTGGGCCGGGAGGTTTTTTCAAGACGTTAGTCGAAAAAGACGCTGGGTTTAGAATGAGATTGGCGGACCGGATACGGAAGTATTTCTTTGACGGAGGTATGATGACTCAAGAGCAGGTTGAGGAGGATTTGGATGGGCTGAGGACCTGTCTTTCTAAGTCTATTATTGCGGAAACGGCGAGGTGGGGAGGGCAGATTTCACATTCCGGCGCTTTTTATACTCCAGACACTTTCGATCAGGCTGTCGATTGGATGTCCGATGTTTTTCCTGCAAATCGAATCGATCACGTGATTCAGCAGATGAGAGATACTACTCTTTCCGAGACAAGTATTCCTCTTTATCCATCGATCGATGCTCCGACGTTGAATCAGTATGGGGGGAATGTTCCGGTGGGATTTGATTTAGAGATTACAGGGCAGGATGGAACGCTTTACTATACTTTGGATGGCTCTGATCCTAGGTTGGCGAATGGTGCGGTTAATGGAGCTGCATCTGCAGCTGTTACCCCAACGACGCGTTCGGTAATGGTTCCTAGCACGACAGTGGTCAAGGCGCGGGTGCGAAGCGCGGGTGAATGGAGTGCTCTGACGGAAGCGATTTTCGTGACGGATACACCGGCATCTTCTTCTAACTTGGTGATTTCTGAGATCCATTATCACCCGAGTTTGATCCAGGGGGAAGGATCTGAGTTTGTTGAGATCATGAATATTTCTGGTGAGCGAATCAGTTTGGATGGGGTGAAATTTAGTGAAGGGATTTTGTATTCTTTCGCGACCTTGGATTATTTAGATCCGGGAGAGCGGCTTGTTCTGGTCTCAGATGTCGTGGCATTTCAGGCGACCTATGGAACGTCGGTCGATATTTTCGGGACTTACAATTTGAATCTGTCGAATGGGGGAGAGGCGGTTACTTTGACGGCAGCAAATGGGAGTGTGATTGATCATGTGACGTATGGTGATTTATCGCCATGGCCGGTGAGTGCTGATGGTGATGGAGCTAGCTTGGTGAGAGTTGCTCCAACGGCTGGTTTGGATTCGGAATTACCTGAGAGCTGGAGAGCAAGTGTGATGGGGGGAGGAACTCCTGGTGCTAGTGATTCGCTTTCATTTACTGGATCCTCTGGAGAGCAACTTTACCTTTATGCGATTGGATCACAGGATTGTGGGGCAATCAGCTTGGAGGGTGGAGTTGCTTATTTTGAGCATGATCGTGTTTTGGCAGCTGATGATGCTGTTGTCGCGATCGAGGTTTCTTCAGATTTGTTGAATTGGTCGTCTACCGGAGTTGTTTTCAGTGAACAAGCTCCTCATGTTGGTGGCATCAGTCGAATGCGGTGGCAGCTGCCTGCGGGAGGGTTGCCTCGGTATTTTGTTCGGATTGTTGTGACTGAGGTCCCATAAAGGAAGAGTTTAGCTTCTCAATAGAGGCTGTCGGAATTGTTGCGGGGACGCTTTCTGTTTTGTGAGCGCCGAGCTTTTTGTTGTTCCCATTTCGGGCGCTGATTGGCTGCCCAAAAGATGACTCCTAGCCCAAGCAAGAAAAGGAGACCCCACAGTCCCCAAGCGGCTCCTAGGTTGAAGTGTAAAGCCAGATGGATCGCTCCCCAGACCCAAAGGGTTGCTCCGAGGATCGAGAGGAAAAATAGTTGAGGATGGAAGTTCTCAGATGCTTCTGTCATCGAAAAAATGGGGACTCCAAAGCGGATGAGGATTGCTGTGAACATGAGTATTGCAGCGATCACACCGTGATGTTGAAACTTGTTTTTCTGCTCATATTGCTGGTCGTTGACCGGGTTTAGGGAGCCAGCTTTCTTGTAGGGGGAATTTTTGTTTGTTTGATTTGGTTGTTCGTTCATGTGATGTGAATTTCAATTGAGGGAGCTTTCGACTAGAGAATTGGGTTTTCGTACCAGACGACATTTTTAGACCCCCGTCCAGCATTGAGGAGGTCGAGATCTCCATCGTTGTCCATATCGACAGCTCGGAGGTCGTAGCTTTGTTGTTTTTGGTCGATGGTATGGATTTTGAAGCTCCCTTTTCCATTGTTTTCATCCTAAAATCCGCAGTTCGATATTGTGATTACAGCTGGATGGGATGTTGAGCAGGATCAAAGAGGCTCCATTTCAGAAGACCAGTTTCATCCAATCTCAACTGCGGCGCAGTTGAACTTAACCAAGCTTGAAGCCTGCGGTAGGCTTCCCCGAGCCTAGGAGTCTGTCGGACTGGAAACGCCGTAATTTTCTGGTCCGAGATAGGCGGC
>JAHDGN010000039.1 GCA_020627645.1 Akkermansiaceae bacterium | reverse complement strand
CCGTGCACTTCTCTGACATTTTATCGACACAACTCCATATCCTTCCAGCAACTCGCTATTCTTGAGCAAACCCTAGTTAACCTTCCTGTCACCAAGAAACTCTTATACTCATAAGACACCTACTTCTTTTTCACGTGATCACGAATATAGTTCAACCACTTATCCTGTCTTTTACGATCGCCTCTATGAATCTGTATATATTCAAAACTTTTGCGGTGATATGGCCTGTCATGGAAAATGACATAGACCGATCCAACATCGAAAGAAGGCTTGATCCGCCCCGATTTGTCTGCCTGCATTCTCCCTCCATGTTTTTTCCAAAAATTGGGATCCTGATGTCGTTTAAAATCACGAAGGAAATCAACTCCCTGAGCTAAAGGAACTCCCACGATAGCCCCATCTCTAACATCACCTTTAAGATTTTCCAGGACCTTGTAGGTGTAAATTACTGCACCATCAATGTAGACTGCTGAAACTATTCGCGATAGGGAAATTTTGTCTACTCGTTTAATTAACGAGTCCACATCTTCATCCTGCAATTCCTTAAGAGACTTTTCTTTCGAACCCAATAAAGTGGGCAAAAGAACCAAAATTAAAACCAATGAAATTTGCTTCATATCTCTCTCCTATCTATAAGCCTTCTACTCAATCCATGCGTATCACTCCCCACAATATTTTTTCGAAAGCCCCCCCCTGAATCGTTAACATGCACATCTACTTGTAGTATTGGCTGGGCCAATTTTCCTCTTTTCCGATTTCCAAACATTTCACAGGACAACAATCTTTGAAGCAAATGACAAGATAAAGGCTCGCCTGACAAACCCGACATGATGAGTAGCAGCACTCATAATCCTCATCATCTTCAACTTTTATAGACCTGACAAGATTTCCCTCTTTCCAGCGGCCATACCTCAAATCTCCTCGCCCCCACCAATTCATCCTTTCTCCGAGCTGATAAGACCTGTCATGAAAGCGCCCGCCCTCATCCCCATCATAATCAGAAGCCATGTGGGTCTGTGCGACCAGATCAGCGAAACCACCACATGAAGGACAATGTCCTCGAACTTGAATCCAATTATATGCACTCATCAATTTTTTTACTCTAGATCTCTCAACTCGATGTCAGTTCAACACGCTACACTGGCAGCCAATTTGGATCACGCAATGGATCTCATCATCACAAGTAACGGAAATTTTAGTTGCAGATAAAACTTACTCGAAATTTTCAACCAAGTCGCTGATTCGATCCTCAGCCTCTTCAAGGCCATAGGCATCACAGCAAGCGTAGTGGCCGTCTTCCTCACTCAGTCGACTCAAATCGGTTCCATTCTTAAATATGATCTGGATCGGCGCGTGACCCCATGATGACTCAGCTACCAGTTGAACATAAATCACGTCCGACCGACCAACTAGATTCAAATCTTGAAATTCGAGGGATTCCCAGAGATTAATCTCTGGGTCTGCAATCAGCCCGTTTTCCCTCGTATAGTAGTCATATTCAACTGCTAAGTACCGTTCAACGGCATCTTTAAGATGCTTCCGATCAAGTTTAAAAAAACTGTCCAAAGCCTTTGCAAAGGTGGCAATTTTAGATTCATCATTAACATCTGCATCAAACCTAAGAACTTTGTTATCCAGCCCCGGAACCCTGATTACAGAGGCCACCTCACGGCTCGATCTTACCAATTTTTCGGCATCAGTCACTAAGAGAAGCTACCTTCCGTGATTGGGTGAGCAACCGAATTTATCTTCTCCTCTCTGACAAAAAGTAGGGATAAATTCCAGGTCCCTATCAAAATTTGACTATTAAGAGAAACACTCGCAGCTCAGCACTATGGCAATCACCGCCAAAAGGCCCTATGGATCTCATCCATTCTTCACCTCGAGCCACCAAACAAGTTGGATTAGGTGCTCTCAAAAAACGACGAACTCTCAAGACCCTAAATTTTATCGGAGGCAACCGGCACCAAAAAACCTCTCCGCCAAAGGCAGGGAGGTTTTAAAAGTTCAATCTAGAAAACTTAACTCCTAAGCCTCATCCACTCCCGGGTTCAAAATCTTGTGGATAGTCGCTCCCAAAATACCTCCGGCAATCGGAGCCACCCAGAACACCCAAAGCTGCTGCAAAGCCCAACCACCTTGGAAGATCGCCGTTGCAGTGGAACGGGCAGGATTCACCGAAGTATTGGAAATAGGAATACTAATCAAGTGAATCAAAGTCAGGCAAAGACCAATCGCCAAAGGCGCCATCACCCCTGGAGCCTTCGCACTCGTCGCGCCACAAATCACTACTAAAAAGATCGCCGTCAAAACTACTTCTGCCACTAAAACGGCCACCATATTGTAACCTTCAGGAGAATTGTCGCCGAAACCATTGGAGGCAAATCCACCTACCCCTTCAAAACCAGCCCTGTTGGAAACAATCAAATAAATGATCGCCGCTCCAATCGTGCCCCCAATGACCTGGCTCACAATATAAGGAACCAAATCCTTCTTTTCCATCTTACCTGCCACAAACAATCCAACCGAAACCGCAGGATTGAGATGGCATCCAGAAACATGACCGATCGCGCAAGCCATCGTGAACACCGTCAAACCAAAGGCCAACGAAACACCCGTGTAACCAATCCCATGATCCACAGTGCAGGCGAATACCGCAGCTCCACAGCCACCGAGGACCAACCAGAGCGTTCCAATCATTTCAGCAAGATACTTTTTCATTCGTTATTTCTATTGTTGTTGCCCGTTTTTTGGGGGGAATCCCACAAACAAACACCCACTTACCTAACAACTCCTAACAATTTCGACCATCTAAAAACACCCCCAAATTATAATAGACCATCCAATTCGAAAACAAGACCCTCCCGAGGTCATGAAACGCAAAAAACAAGATCGGTTTCTTTCCATCACGACCCTGATCCTTCTCGCAGTAGCCGTTTTCGTGGGCATCATCGGCGCCTATTTCGGTGGCTCAGTTCTCGGGCTGGGCCTCAAAGGCTACTCAGGAGGTTTCCTTCTCGGCTCTGGACTCGTCTTCGGAGCTGCCATCGCCATCGGATTCATTGAGATTGACCTCTTTTAACAGAACTATTCTAGCGTGAATCTCAAACGCATGAATATCTGCTTCGTCCCACTCTTTGGCGTTCCAACTGCTCGATAAATATCCCTCCCGTTCAATTTCATCTCAAATTGCAACGGCACCATCGTCCATCCACTGAGACCGTCTGAGCTCATCTGAGCCTCAAAATTGACCCCTTCCACTTCTTCAGGCACCGAAAACCTCAATTGCGCCCCTTCCCCTGATTGAGTCACCGTGAAAGCCCCAGGGGAAGCTTCCTTGGGATCGCGCCCCAAAACGTATTCCCCAATGTTAGGTAACCCATCATTGTCAAAATCCCCATCCAAATCTGCCAGCCCCGAGGCGATCTCAGCCGCGGTGAACTGCTCACTCTGCCAAACCTCAAATCCTCCCGTCAATGGTTGGCTCACTCCCGACATCACCATCGAAAAATCCTGCGATCCATTCGTCAAATTCCCCGAAAAATCAACTTCCACTCGATAAACTCCGCCATTCCCGGGACTCGAAATCACAACCTGCTCGACGTTATCAACCGAATTCACTCCAGTCGTCGCTGCACTACTCATCGACCCCTGACTCCAATTCCCTACAAAAGGCATCACAAAAGGTCGATGAATCGTCCCATCTGGCCCGACAACCCGGAGATTCAAATCATTCACCAAACGTCGCTGGCGAGAATCACTCGTCCCGGTCGAAGAACCAGCCGGGTCGGTCCAACAAATAGTCACTTTAATCTCTCCAGATCCATCCGACAAAACCTCCCGTTGATAATCTGTTGCCGAACCACTCAGACTCTCTTCCACCATCAAGCCGATCGCTTGATTATCTCGATGGGCCTGAATCAAATCCGCCGCCGCAATCGCATTCATCAATCCCCACCCGTTCTGATAGTCTGGCCCTGGTGTTCCCAAATCATCAGCCGTGTGAATAATCAACCCCTTCAGCAAACTCGCCCTCATGTCCTGCCCCGGGAATAAGTTCCGATAATGATCCACAAGCAAAATCGCCGAACCCGCGGCATTCGGTGAGGACATACTTGTCCCAGAAAAAGTAGAATAAGAGGTATCAGAAGATGCCGTTGGAGAAGAAACACTCACCCCATTAGCCACAATATCAGGTTTGATCCGACCATCATCGACGGGCCCCCATGAAGAAAAACCGCTCATTGATGCCCGAGAAACAACTCTCACCCCTCCTGACTGCGCATCATTCACCGCCCCAATTGAGAGCACATTTTTCGCCACCGAATCCCCCGCGATAGAATCATACCCACCACGATAATTCCCATCGCCATTCGGATGAATCGCAGGATCATAAGCAACCGGGATACTCGTGTCATCCCAAGGGCGAAACAACACATCACTCCCAGTCGCCGGATTGTTGCTACGATCATTTCCCGCCGACCAAAACATCAACAAGTAAGGAGAATTATAAGCAACCACATCCATTGCCCGAGCCGCCCCCGAATATCTCCCGAAATCCTGCTCGATATCACCGGCCCCACCACCGTTTCCCCACCATTCCCAATCGACGTCCTCCCCCCGCTCCCAACCAGACCCCGGACCATAACTATGATTACTCACGTAGAGCCGGTCAGCCTGGTTCGGCGCAGTTGCTCCAGCATTTGTCACCTCCGAAGTATCACTAAACCAATCGTAAGTATCAATTCCCACCTGCGGCGCCATACCCAATGCCCACGATTGAACACCTGAAGCTGCAATCGTCCCTCCTACGTGAGTCGCATGAGTGCTATTATCAACATTATCCCCCAAAACGACCCGATTCCCAAACTCCTGGTGAGTTCGCCGAACCGCTCCCCCATCCCACACTCCCACTCTCAACCCGCCACCCTGAACACCATAATTTGCTCTCACTAAATTCGCTCCAGTGGAAACACCAGCATCTTCATTTTTCGTAGTATAAAAGATAGGTTTTCCATTCTCGATGAAACGTAACTCACTCAGAGCACCGTTTTTGAGCGTTCTCCTAACCTTCCACCCGCGCAGCGAGGCTTCCAATCTTGCGGCGTCCCTTCGCTCTTGAGACACCTCGCGCATTCTTTTCACCATCTTTTTGCGACTCTGACCCTCCTGAAAGCCTAATCCAGGCTCTCGAAGCAAACAATCAAATCGACTGTCACTCAGTGTCTGACCACTAGCCGGAACCAACAAGATCCCAGAAGTGAAAATAAAAAAAGCACCAGACCATCGCATAACAAAATCACCACCAAAAAGCAGCCATCTATCATGCACCAAATATCAGTTTAGCGCAAGTTGGTTTTTTCCATGCAAGAGTTACAAAATAATCAACTCTTCTAAAAAAATAACCAATCAAGAAAGAACACCAATTGAATGGTGGTAGTAGCATTCAACTAACACTTCCACTTGCAACCAATTAAAATCTAAATATATTGCGCTGACGCATGTAAATCCCCCTTTGGATGGGAATATGCATTCCAACCTAACTTAACGATGAAAAAGCCTATCTTAATCTTTGCGTCCATCGCTGGAAGTTCCTTCGCAGCAACAGTCGATGATCTCACTCTTTCTGTCTCTGACGGAAAAGTCACCATCACCGACTGCGACACCGCAGCCTCTGGCGAACTGATTGTCCCTGAGTTCATTGATGGGAATCAGGTGGTGGCCGTGGCAGGGGGACTCATCGATGGAGCTTTCATAAATTGTTCAGGATTAACCTCTATCGTCCTTCCAGACTCGGTTACCTCGCTCGGAAATCGCGCTTTTAGAAACTGCACAGGCATAACCTCCTTTAGCTTCCCTCCGAATGTTTCCCGTCTCGAAAACCAAGTTTTGGAGGGCTGCTCTGGGCTAGAGACGGTGAATATTTCTGACGCCACCGATTTCATCTCAACTTCAGCATTTACCGGTTGCACCTCCCTTTCATCAATAAACGCAAGCGCTAGTGCCCTTAATTATTCCACGAAGAACGGTGTTCTTTACAACAAAGACGAAACAACTTTAATCAAATATCCAATCGGCAAAGCTGATACATCTTTTACTGTTCCTGACGGAGTCACTGGTGTCGGGGTGGCGGCATTCACGAAGGCAAAAGTGATCGAAGTCACCTTACCCGAAGGGCTGCTCACGATCAGCGCAACCGCCTTCCTCGATGCGAATCAGCTAACGACCGTCAAAATCCCTTCCACAGTCTCCTCTGTTGGCCCTTCCGCTTTCCATGAAGCGTCATCACTCACTCAAGTAATTTTCGAAGGATCAGCGCCAACAACTATCAACTCTTTCCAAAATTTGCCTAGCGGCGCTCAAGCGATTGTCCTCCCAGAATTTGTTGACACTTTCGGAGGTGAAGGAGCGCTTTTTGATCAACTCATCGTCACGCTAGCCGACGTGACACCAGTTGGCGACGGCATCACCATCACCTCCATCACGACAACCGCTGGCAGTTCCACGATCACCTTCACCGCTGATGCCAACACCACTTATCTTGTCACCAGTTCTACGACCCTCCAAGGGTTTGCGGCGGTAGCAACCACCCCACTAACAGTGGTAACGGACGCCTCGGGTAACGCCACCTTTGAGGTCGACGCTTCTGCACCAAAGAACTTCTTTGTGGTTGAGGCACAGCCCTAATCACCTCCGATTCTAAACTGATCACTTTGGCGGCTGGAGACGAGCGTTTCCAGCCGTTTCACTAGAAAAACAAAACAAATGAAAAAACAAACCCTCCTTATTCTTGCCTTGTCGATCGCCTATGCAGAGGCAGCCTCAGAAGCCGACCTCACATGGGAGACTTCTGCTGGTGGAACCGTCACAATCATCAACTGCGATACCGCTGCTTCTGGTGATCTCGTCGTTCCGGCCACCTTAGGTGGAAACCCAGTCGTTTCGGCTGCCACAAACGCCTTTTCCGGCTGCACTCAGCTGACCTCCATCACCTTCGCGGAAGGGCTCACAACTCTTGGAAATGGCGCGTTTTTAAGTTGCACAGGACTAACAACCATCAACTTGCCCTCATCTCTCAACTCTGTTTCCACTTCTTCTTTTTCCCAATGTAGAGGCCTCCAAGATATCAATGTCGCCCCAGGAGGCACGAACTTTATCTCCACGAACGGTATTCTCTACAAAGACGCAGGTTTAACTTTCTTTCGCTACCCAATCGGAAGGACTGCAACTTCTTTAGACATTCCGGACGGTGTAACAGCAATCGCAGGAAGCGCATTTCGTGACGCCACCCAGCTAATAGAAGTATCCGTTCCCGAGGGTGTGACGTCCATTGGTATCTCCGCTTTCTCTGAGATGACATCTCTTAACCGGGTTACTTTACCAGCGTCACTAACCTCCATCGGGATCTCCGCATTTTACAAATGCAGTTCGCTGGATACGGTGGTTTTTGCAGGTTCGGCACCTTCGGTTGGATCAAGCCCAACCTTCCTATTAATAGCACCTAATGCCGAGGCCGTAGTCACATCCGCGAACGCTGCCTCATTTGGTGGCGAAGGTGCCACATGGAACAACTTGCTCGTTACCGTGAATGACCCCGTGACTCCGACCGGAGACCTAAAAGTGACCTCGATCGTAACAACTGGTGGAGCATCAACCATCGCCTTTTCCGGTTCTCCTAGCACCACTTACTTGGTGAAAAGCTCCACCACTCTGCAGGGATTCGCTGCTGTCACCACAACTCCACTGACCGTCGTCACTGATGCTTCTGGCGTTGCCACCTTCGATGTCGACGCTTCGGCGCCGAAGAACTTCTTTATCATTGAAGAACAAGCTCCTTAAACCAAAACACCTTCTCCCAAAAACGACGATGGAAGGTATCCATCGTCGTTTTTTTGTCATTTATGACAACAATCGTTTCCGAAGCTCTTCAGTGACAATCTTCGGATTTGCCTTCCCGCCAGACGCCTTCATCACCTGCCCAGTCAAGAAATTGACCAATTTTTCGTTTCCAGCCTGAATCTCACTAACTTTGTCCGGATTCTGCTCAATCACCTGATCGATCAGCTGATCAATCTCACCCACATCAGCTGGTTCAAACCCCATCTCCTTAGCCAACCCCTGAACATCTTGATCAGGATCATTCCACAATTCACCAAGCAACTCTCTAGCCTGACTATTCGAAACCATCCCATCTTCTATAAGATTCAATAAACTTCCAAGCTGCACAGGATCAATGGGCATGCTCTCAAATTCTACTCCCTTTTCATTGAGCAAACCTAACAAGTTATTGATCAGCCAATTTGCCACTTTTTTACCTCCGGCCCGAGTCGACTCCACCGCCTTCTCAAAATACCCCACCAACTCAATATCAGAAGTGATGACCGACGCATCATAAGCCGTTAATCCAAACTCACTCTGAAATCTCTCTCCTTTTTCATGCGGCAACTCAGGAACAAGAGAACGAACCTTGTCGACATAGTCACCAGTCAAAACCGGCAATAAATCTGGATCGGGAAAATATCGATAGTCATGAGCATCCTCTTTCGTTCTCATTTCTTGGGTCTCGCCCAGCGCATCATCCCATCGACGTGTCGATTGAACCAATTGTCCACCTTCATCTAAGACCTCACATTGACGAGCAACCTCGTAGTGAATCGCCCTGCGCACTGCGGAGGTCGAATTCATATTCTTTAATTCGATTTTGGTCCCCAATGGATCCTCCTCATGCTTTCTGACAGAAATATTCACATCACACCTCATCTGACCCTTTTCCATGTCAGCGTCAGAAACGCCTCCTGCCACCAAAATTTGCTGCAAAGATTTCAGATAAGAAAAAGCCTCCTCAGCCGACTCCAAATCAGCCTCCGTCACAATCTCCATCAATGGGGTTCCCGCCCGATTAAAATCAATCAAAGTGGAATTCGCCAGATGAGTCGACTTAGCGACATCTTCTTCCAAATGAATCCGATTGAGCCGAACTCGCTTACCCGGACGCTGAATCTTCTTTTGCACATCCTTCGGATAATTGTGATCATAAAGCGGAACCTCACCTCCCACACAAAGCGGTAAATCCAGTTGAGTAATCTGATAACCCTTCGGCATATCAGGATAAAAATAGTTCTTCCGATCCCAAACCACTTTCTCCGGAGTTCGACACCCTAACAACATCCCCGTCAAAATGGTCAACTCAATCGCAGCTTCATTCAAAACCGGCAACGCACCGGGAAGTCCCAAACAAACCGGACAGGTATGGACATTCACGTCATCTGCAAATGAGGTCTCACAACCACAAAACATCTTTGTTCTCGTTTTAATCTGGCAATGGACTTCCAATCCTATCGTTACAAGGTAATCAGCAACCGGCACAACCAACCTCTACCTCCCCAACCGATCACCGCAAATTCGAAAAAATAATTCCCCGCAAATCCTCTTGCAAAATCTCCATCCCAAACGACCACTAAAAATGCTCTGACAACTATGTAAACTCGCAGGAAAGAAATCCGGTCGGATTTTCCTCCTGATCATTCTCGCCCTTGGAATCACCGCCTTCTTCTTGATAAGATCTTTGGCAAACTGAACGAAATCCCCCTTCTCCCGACGTATCTACCATCATGAAAATTCCCTTAATCGCAGCCTTCCTCTCCCTTTTTTCTTTTTGCCTCTACGCCGTCACCAAAAAGAAACCAGACGTCGACGAACTCGTCGCCAATGCCCTCCCAAAAATCCAAAAACCCTCCAAAAAATACAAAATCCTCTGTTTCTCAAAAACTTATGGCTTCTATCACACCTCCATTCCCACCGGAGAGGCCATGCTCCGTGTCATGGGCGAAAAAACCGGACTCTTCGAGGTCACTTTCTCCCACGACCTCTCGAATTTTCTCCCCGAAAACATTACCAAATTTGATGCCATTTGCTTCAACAACAACACTCATATCCATCGGGGACTCAAGGACCCAGCCCTCCGCAAATCACTCATCGACTACGTCAAAAACGGTGGCGGCATCTTCGCTATTCACGCCGCTACCGATGGAGGCTGGGATGAATACACCGAGATGATTGGCGGAAACTTTGATGGACACCCTTGGGGAGCCAGAGGCACCTGGAGCATCTACAACGAAGACCCAACTCACCCCATCGTCAAAAATGTCCACAACGGCCAACAATCGTTCATGCTAAGAGACGAACTCTATCAATACAAAGACCTCAATCGCTCAAAGTCTCGCGTCCTCCTTGCTGTGGACAACACCCATCCCACCAACCAGGAGAAAAAAGGAAAACGCTCAGACAACGACTATCCCCTCACCTGGGTCAAAGATTTCGGAAAAGGACGGGTCTTCGTCAGCGCCCTAGGCCACAATAAGGAAATTTTCTACAACCCCGAAATCCTCCAAATGTGGACTGAAGGGTTTCGTTGGATTCTTCGAGAAATCGACGTCCCCACCAAATCCCTTCCAAAACCCACTCACAAACCCTCTCAACTGACCCCGAAATAACCAATCTCACCGTCTGCTCAAATCCCGGCCTTGCCTTTCCCCCTCACAAAAGATAACTCCTCCCCTAATCCTTTAGAACGGATATGGAAAATCGTCGCGTCGTAATCACAGGAACCGGAGCCGTCAGCCCTCTCGGAAACACTGCCGAGTCCACATGGGAAAGCATGAAAAATGGCCGCAGTGGCATCGGTCTCATCCAGTCAATCGATACAACCGACTTCCCTGTGAAAATCGGAGGCGAAGTTCGCGACTTCGACCCAGCCCCCTACTTCGCCAACCCCAAAGACGCTCGACGCATGGATCGGTTCGCCCACCTCGCCATTGCCGCCGCCCAAATGGCCCTCACCGAATCAGGGCTCAACGAATCCAATATCAATCGAGACCGCGTTGGCGTGATGCTCGGCTCCGGAATCGGTGGACTTGGCACCCTCGAAGCCAACCACGCGAATCTCCTTCAAAAAAGTCCCTCCCGCGTCTCCCCCTTCACCATCCCCATGATGATCTCCAATATCGCTTCCGGCGTTCTTTCGATGGAACACGGATTCGGCGGCCCAAACATGGCGATTGTCACCGCTTGCGCCACCGCCAACCACTCAATCGGCGAAGCTTGGCGCATGATCAAATTTGGCGATGCCGATGCCTTCATTGCCGGTGGATCTGAAGCCACCATTCTCCCAATGGGCCTTGCCGGCTTCTCAAATATGAAAGCACTCTCAACCCGAAACGAAACCCCCACCACCGCTTCCCGCCCCTTCGATCAAACCCGTGACGGTTTTGTGATGGGTGAAGGATCAGGTGCTCTCGTCATCGAAGAACTTCAGCACGCCAAAAATCGTGGCGCCAATATCCTTGCCGAACTCACTGGATACGGTCTCAGCGCAGACGCCTACCACCTCACGGCCCCTCACCCCGAAGGACTGGGCGCCGCCCGATGCATGGACATGGCGCTCAAACACGCCAAACTCAATCCCGAAGACGTCCAGTACGTCAACGCCCACGGCACCTCAACCCCACAGGGAGACATCTGCGAAACCAAAGCCATCAAAAAGAGCTTCGGCAACTGGGCACACGACGGGCTCGTCGTCTCCTCAACAAAATCCATGACCGGACACCTTCTAGGTGCCGCTGGAGGAGTCGAAATCCTCGCATGTCTCATGGCGATTCGTGACAACGTCATTCCCCCCACAATCAATCTCGAAAACCCAGACCCCGACTGCGACCTCGACTACTGCGCAAACACCGCTCGTGAAACTCCAGTGACCGCAGCTCTGAGCAATTCTTTCGGATTCGGCGGCCACAACGCTTCTCTCCTTGTCCAAAAATTTTAGGACCCTAAACTCCCCCAAAAGCCCCTCCTTCCATCCAACCCGCTCCCAACCTAACCCAATGATAGACACAGCCACCAGAGCTGATATCCATCAAAAAACTCTTGAATTCCTCCTCTCTCAGGAAGGGCTCTCTCACATCGAACGCTGCTACCAAAGCCTCGAACTCCCCCACGAAGACGTCCACACCATGAGGGACGCACACCTTGCCTCAGCTCGAGCAGGTCAACTCTGCATTGCCAATCTCTGGATGATCAATAGCAACGTCACCAGAGGCGGGCAATACGCCGGACCAGGACTCCTCGTTTGCGGCCCCCAAGGCACTGAAAAATCAGAAACCTACGTCGAACACATCTGTAAACGCATCTCCGACGAAAAATGGAAAGACACCCCCAAACGAACCATCTCCAAAATCAAAAAACTATTTGCTGACGAAGAATTCAAATGGGGACGCAGCCGAATCCTCCCCCTCGAATTCACCGATCAATACCCCATCTACCTCTTCGACTCCGTCATCAGTAGCCGCAGCATGATCGGCCCAATGGTCCCCTGCATCGTCAACCCCAAAGCCGACGCCAAAATTTTCCCCGTCCCCGGACGAGTTCTCGATCAATTCCAAATCAAAAACCCCTACCCTGCCGTCGACGAATTGAACGCCTCGTTCTCCGCCACCTTCGCCAAAAACCTTCTCCCCAATCTCTTCGCAGAAGACCTCGAACGCGGTGTCACCGAATTCATGCTCCGCAGCCCCGACGATGTCGCGCAAATCTTAACTCTCCTCAGACACGATATGGCCGAACAGGCCAACGAAGAAATTCCACTCGAAAAATTTGACGTCAACACCTTCCAAGAAGGCCAACAACTCTGCACCATCATCACCTTTCCCCCTCCCAAACTCGACGGAGAAGTCCTCTACGCCATCGCCTCAGTAGGACCAGTCGAAAACTTCACCCCAGCTGAAATTTCCAACGCCAAATTCCGCTACCACATCCTTGAAAGAAAGACACACGGACTAGAAATTCGAAGGAAGAATGGCCTGACCTATCAAACTCTTGAATCAAACTCCGATCACAACCTCGAAAGCTTCGTCGGATATGTCCTCAACTCCCTCGGCATTCGCCAATCCATCCATCTAACCCACAACGACAACACCGCCACTCAAGAAGCAACGCTCCGCGCACGTGCTTCTATCCACTCTCTCATCCAACCATTCCTCCAAAACCAACTCGACGAGTTTGCCATCAAAATCCCCGTCTCCGACGACCACGGCCAAACCGAACACCTCTGGCTCACAAATCTCACCTATGAAAACCAAAACTTCACCGGGAACCTCGATGAAGAGCCTGAATATCTAAAAAACGTCGCTAAAGGCGACCCCTACCAAATCTCCCTCGATCTCATTACCGACTGGAAATATTACCGAGACGGACTCATGCACGGCAACCATACCCTCCGTGCGGCCCTCCCCAACATGCCCGCTGCCAAAGCCAACAAATACCAAGAAATCCTCGCCAAAGAAGTCACCCTCCGCCTTTGACCCCTCCTCTCACAGAAAAGTCTGCCCTCGAATCGCTCCTCCTCGCAGGATGCCACGAATTCGTGATCTGTGGTGGTGCACGAAATGCCGGGCTAGCCGCCCTCCTCACCTCGCTCCCCGATATTCAAACCTGGCAACACTTTGAAGAACGAGGCGCCGCCTTTTTTGCTCTCGGCTGCACCAAAGACCACAACCACCCCACCGCTGTTGTCACCACAAGCGGCACCGCCGTCGCCGAATGCCTCCCGGCCGTCATCGAAGCCTACTACACCCAAAAACCCCTCATCATCCTCTCCGCAGATCGACCCGAAACCTTCCGCGGCAGCGGCGCACCACAAACCATCGAACAAGAAAACATTTTCGGCTCATACGCTCATACCGACCTCCAAACCTGGAACAAACAACAACCACTCCACCTTAACCTCCCCCTCGAAGAATCCACGCCCGACACTCAAAACTGGCACCCTTCATCCGAAGCCTTCATTTCCCCAAAACATAAATTCAACGTCACCCCACTTCGCAACTTTCTCGACGACGGCGGTACTTTCAAAGGACTCATCGCCGTCATCGGCGGACTCGAACCCGAGGATCGCGAAGAAACCTTTCACTTTATCAAAGACCTCGGCATCCCCACCATCGCGGATATCAATAGCGGAATCCGTGAAACCCTCGGAGACCAACTCATCCCAGAACAATCCCTCCACAACAACCACCCAGGACGCATCCTTCGCCTCGGAGAGGTCCCCGTAGGCCGACTCTGGAGAGACCTCGAACACTCTCCTCAAACCGAAGTCCTCTCCATTTGTCGCAATGGCCTCCCCGGACTCGCTCGCCCCTCACAAGTCATCCAAGGAGAAGTCGCCCGTGTCCTCCGCGGACTCGGTTCGGTACAACATCTCGGCGACATACGAGATGACCTCCCAAAAGCACGACAACACTTCAACCAAATCGACGAACAACTCGAAGCGCACCCAGATTCCGAACCCGGACTCATCAACCTCCTCTCCACCTACGCTACCACCGGAGAATCACTCTACCTCGGCAACTCCCTACCCATCCGCCACTTCAACCAATACGCCCAGCGCCAAACCCCTTACGCCCGGGTCCTCGCCAATCGAGGCGCCAACGGAATCGACGGACAACTCTCCACTTGGTTAGGCGCCACCACCCACACTCCAGACGCCTGGGGAGTCTTTGGAGACCTCACCACTCTCTACGATCTCGCCGCCCCAGCCCTCCTCTCTCAGATCGAACAACAAGGCCGAACCCTCGTCGTCATCAACAACAACGGAGGGCGCATCTTCGACCACCTCCCCAGGCTCAATCATCTCACCCCCAAGCAAAAAAAACCAATCATCCAACCCCACACCGCCAACCTTCAAGCCTGGGCTGAAATGTGGCAAATAGACTACCTCAAAATCACCTCTCAGGAAGATTTCGACCACCTCGAACCTAGAGAAAAGACCCTCGTCGTCGAAATCATCCCCTCACCTTCATCTTGACTTTCCTTTACTCCTAAGACAC
>JAHDGN010000478.1 GCA_020627645.1 Akkermansiaceae bacterium | reverse complement strand
ACGATTCCCCGCCATCAACCACCACCTTTGAGTAGCTTTCACCGTAAATGACAACCTCATATCGATCATATTCAGCAGTAAAACCACCCTCCTTCTTCTGCCTCAACACCCCATCTTCATAGACAAACGACTTCCGAACCGAATCCCCATAACCATCCCCTTCGTCTTCAAACAAAAAACCATCAGCCTTCCCATCAACCGCATAAATTTCCAAATCCACGTGCGTCAATTTTTCACCCGAATTCCTCCGGACCGGACCTAGCGGCAAAACCGCCCCTCCACGAACAAACAACGGCGTTGAATCTAAAGGCACATTCATCCACCTTTCCTCTCCCCCCTCAATCCGCTCCTTCGTCCAGTAATCAAACCAAACCCCGCGAGGTGGATACAACCACCTTCCCTCAACCCCAGGCTTCGAAACCGGACAAGTCAACAAATCCCGACCCAACGAAAACTCCTCCATCCGATTGTGACTCTCAGGATCCTTCTCATCCAAATAAATCAACGACCTCAACATCGGCGCTCCCGTCCTCACATGCTCATCAAAAACCGAATACACATAAGGCAAAATCCGATACCTCAACTCAATAAACTTCCTCGCAATCGACGTAAAGGGCTCCCCAAACGACCACGGCTCCTGCTCATTCGAATCACCAGAACTATGAACACGGCAAAACGGATGAAACACCCCCATCTGTAACCACCTCACAAACAACTCACCATCTGACTTCCCCGAAAACCCACCAATATCAGTCCCCACAAACGAATACCCCGACAAAGAAAGTCTCTGACACTGCACATTGCCAATCTTCAAATGCTTCCAAGTCGACTGAATATCTCCCGTCCAAGCAGAACTATAACGCTGAGTCCCCGCAAATGCTGACCGCGTAATCACAAATGGACGCTTCCCAGGTAAAGCCCTCCTCACCCCCTCCTGCGTCGCCCGCGCCATCTGCATCCCATACACATTGTGAGCCCGCCGATGCGAACAAGGATGCCCGTCATAATCATGCCTCACATCCTTCGGAAAAGTCTTATCCTCATTAAACACCGCAGGCTCGTTCATATCTGTCCAAATACCCGACAACCCACTTTCTTCCATAAATGGTGGAAACAAGTTGGCCCACCATTCACGGGCACGATCAGACGTAAAATCAGGAAAATGACAAGGACCAGGCCACACATTCCCAACCATCAAAGGACCATCCATACGACGACAAAAAACATCCTGCTCCTTGCCACTCTGATAAACCTCATATTTCTGATCAATTTTAATCCCAGGATCAATAATCGCCACCGTCCGAATCCCCTTCGCCAATAACGCATCCGTCATTCTCTTCGGATTCGGATAAACCTTCTCCTCCCGATTCCACGTAAAACACCGAAACCCCTCCATGTAATCGATATCAACATACAAAGCGTCACAAGGAATCCGATGATCCTCAAAACCCTTCACAATCTCCATCACCTCCCCCTCACTCTTATAAGACCACTTACACTGATGAAAACCCAGCGCCCACAAGGGAGGCATCTCCGGAACCCCAGTCAACTCGGCATACTGCTCCACCACTTCCGGCACCGTCGGGCCAAAGAAAAAATAAAACCTCATCTCTCCCCCCTGCGCCCAAAAACTCGAAACCGCCGGACGCTCGCTCCCAAAATCAAAGGTCGTCCGATAGGAATTATCTAAAAACAACCCATACGCCAAATTATGATGATGCCCGATAAAGAATGGAATATTCTTATAGAGCGGGCTCGTATTTTCATCATACCCATAAACATCACTCCCCCATAACTCCCTCCTCTGCCCACGCAAATTCTTATGCCCCGGCACATCACCCAGACCATAAAAATGCTCCCCCGACTGCATCACCCGGCTCGTCAAAACCGTCTCACCACCAAAGGCATGATTCTCATACCAATGAAACCCCTTCTCATCCTGACTCAGCACATTCCCCTCATCATCCTCGATCTTCAAATGCAACCCCACCCTCGACAGTCTCACCACCAACCTCCCTGACCTCACCACAAAGCCATCTTTCTGTTCTTCAACATCTGGCTCAACCTCACATTTCAAGCCCCCTTCTTTCAACGCATACGAAAAATCATCCGTAAAATCCCCAGTCGGCGCAAAACGAAAACGAACCATCCGCTCACTCACACAACCCAACTCCAATCGGCACCCGTTGTCGCAATCAAAAATCACCCTCCCCGCCTCACAATTCCAAGAAATCACCCGTCCAGGTGACAATTCACCGGTATCAACCGGAGTCCCAGTCTCAATATAATTGTCCTTTTCAAATGCTGGTGCTTCCATTTGAAAACCAATCTAAGCAGACCTCTTGCCAAATCCCATCCTAGAACACTCTAA
>JAHDGN010000477.1 GCA_020627645.1 Akkermansiaceae bacterium | reverse complement strand
CCACCACATCCTCACCCTGTGCATCAATCAAATATTCTCCATAGAAAACATTCTCACCAGTAGCTGGGTCACGTGTGAAAGCCACACCTGTTCCAGACTGCTTACCAGTGTTACCGAATACCATCGCCTGCACATTCACCGCGGTTCCCCACTCAGCAGGAATTCCATACTTCTGACGATAAACCTTCGCACGGTCATTCTCCCATGAATTGAAAACCGCATTCACCGCACCAACCAACTGGGTCATCGGATCCTGTGGGAAATCTTTCTTCGCACGCTTCTTGATCAATTTCTTGAACTCCTCCACGACCCACTTCATCTCAGTCAGATTCAAATCCGAATCAGCCTTCACCCCACGCTTCGCTTTCGCCTTATCAAGAATTACCTCGTAAGGGTCATGATGCTCACCCGGAAGAGCTTCCACATGCATCACCACTTCTCCATACATCTGAAGAAAACGACGATACGAATCATAAGCAAAAGTCGGATTGTTCGTCTTCTTTGCCAACGCCTCAGCAACCTCGTCATTGATCCCAAGGTTCAAAATCGTATCCATCATTCCAGGCATCGAATCCCGAGCTCCTGAACGAACCGAAAGCAAAAGCGGATTGTCCAAGTCACCAAACTTCTTACCCATCGCCTGCTCAATCTTCACCAGGTTACTCTCGATCTCAGCCTGAAGTGAAGTCGGCCACTTTTTACCATTCGCGTAATAGTATGTGCACACCTCCGTAGTGATCGTCATCCCTGCCGGAACCGGCAACCCGATCAAACTCATCTCAGCAAGGTTCGCACCTTTGCCTCCAAGAAGCTCTCTCTGGGATCCATTTCCGTCGCCTTTTCCAGCGCCGAAATAATAAACATATTTGGTCTTTTTCTTGCCTGCCTTCTTAGCAGGCTTGCGTTTGGTAGCGGTAGCCATTGGTCTTTTTCTCGTTATGAGTGTTGGTCAACTTTCCGAACTTTTAGGAAATAATTTCCTTCCAGAAAGCGCGCGCACCTTAACAACCAACCTCTCTGTGTCAACTGTGTTGCAGCGCTGAAACCTTTCCATTCTAAGACTCACTGCCACTCGACAATCCCATACCATCTGGAAACGACTTCACATGAACATCCTGTTGAGGAAAGGCCATCTCCAAACCAGCCTCCCGAAACGCCTCATCAATCTGAAAATGCAACTCACTCTTCGTCGACAAAAGTTCACCCGGAGAATCGACGAATCCACGAATCTGAAAATCCAAAGTACTCGCTCCAAATGCCGAAAAAAGCACCTGTGGACCCGGATCTCGAATCACCTCAGGATGCCCCTCTAAAATCTCTTTCAAAATCTTCTCTGCCAACTTTGTATCAGACCCATATGCCAATCCCACAACCAGCTCAAACCGCTGCTTCGTATCCCTCAAAGTCCAGTTCACCAACTGCCCTGTAATCAACTCCCGATTCGGAACCAACAATTCCTTTCCGTCAAATTGCTTAATCGTCGTCGCACGAATTTGAATCTGACTGACCTTCCCCGATTCGCTCCCAATCGTCACCGTATCACCCAAGCGAATTGGACGCTCAAACAACAAAATAATACCCGCCACAAAGTTCGCAAAAATCTCCTGCAATCCAAAACCAATCCCCAAGGTAATTGCCGCCGCCAACCACTGAACTTTCCCCCACGTAATTCCCAACATCTGCAAGCCGATCACTACCCCGACTAAAACAATCAAATACCTCAAGGTCGTCGTCAGCGCAAAGTTCCCACCAGGGCCCAATTGAATCCGATCAAAAACCGTCAGACTCAACAAACCTGGAATGTTTCTCGCCGCCACAAAGGTCAACCCAAACACCACCAAAGCCACTAAAAGATCCTGTAAGGAAACAAATTTTTCCGGCACTGAAACCACCCCCTCCTCGGTTCCCCCAGACACAAAAGGCACTGCCTCCACCTTCCCAATTTCCGTCGTCCCTCCACCCCACAACCTCACCCCATCCAAAAATTCCAAAGCCGTTAACGTCGTCGACCAAATTCCCCACAGCCCGAAAATCACCCCAAGGTAGACCAATAGTTTAAACAACTGCGTCGTCTGCGCCTCCACTTCAACAATATCGACCGCTTGGGACTTCACTTCATCCAGACTCGGAACATCCGCATCATCCTCTGCCAGAATCGCTTCCCTCCTCCTCAAAGCCTGACGAATTGCTAACCCCCTCCGCGAAACCAACGTCCACCGACTCAAAAACCTCACCAACACGAAAGCTCCAATCAACAACCCAAAGGTCACCGCAAGCTGCGCCCGCAGCGTCAACACCGATGCAAAATACCCCATTCCCGCACCCCCCCCCAATCGGCACCCCCAAACACATAAAATGGCCCAACACGCCC
>JAHDGN010000476.1 GCA_020627645.1 Akkermansiaceae bacterium | reverse complement strand
AGTTGACGTCCCAGTCTTCACCCCAGACCCCACCGAAAAAGACCTCGTCAAAACCGCCAAGCGAGCCCTCAAATGGGTCAAAGAACAAAACGGTACCGTCGTCATCTTCGACACCGCCGGAAGACAAGAACTCGACACCCAACTCCTCGACGAACTCAAAAAACTTCACAAATTCCTCTCCCCCGGAGAAACCCTCCTCGTCGCCGACTCCGCCACCGGACAACAAGCCGTGTCCGTCGCCCAAACCTTCGACGCCCAAATCGGCATCACCGGACTCATCCTGACCAAACTCGATGGCGACGCCCGAGGCGGAGCCGCCCTTTCCATGCGCGCCGTCACCGGCAAACCAATCAAATACATCGGGGAAGGCGAAAAAATGGAAAACCTCGCCGAGTTCCACCCCAACCGCATGGCCGATCGAATCCTCGGCATGGGAGACGTCGTCTCCATGGTCGAACAAGTCGCCGACAAAATCGACGAAAAGAAAGCCATGTCTGCAGCCAAACGCATGCAGTCCGGTAAATTCGACTTCAACGACTTCCTCGAGCAAATGAAAATGCTCCAAAACCTCGGCCCCCTCGACGGCATCCTCGGCATGCTCCCCGGATTCCGACAAATCAAAAAACAACTCCCCACCGGCGCCCTCGACGACAAACGGCTCAAACAAATGGAGGCCATCGTTCTCTCCATGACCAAACAAGAACGCTCCAAACCCGTCATCATTAAAGCCACCCGACGCAAACGGATCGCCAAAGGCTCCGGAACCACCATTCTCCAAGTCAACCAACTCCTCAAACAATTTGGACAAATGCAAAAAATGATGAAGTCCAAAGGGAAGATGAAAGACATGATGAAACAACTTGGCGGCATGGGAGGCGGCGGAGGCATGGGAGGACTCGGCGGACTCATGGGTGGAGGGAAAGGCATGCCCGATCTCGGCGACATGTCCGGGCTCGATGACCTCATGGGGGGCATGGGCGGCCCCAAAAAGAAAAAGTAACCGTGGCGGCGCTTTCCAACCGCCAAGCCAACCCCTCTCCACCCACCCCTAACAAAATGCCCTCCAACTCCCTAAAATCCATCTGGACACCACTCGCAGAAAGCCTCTCCCTGAACCCCGAAGAAACCTGGCATCTCATTCACCAACACTACACCTCCAACAACCTCCCCTACCACAACCTCGACCACATCCACCACTGCCTTCGAGAATTTCAGCACCTAAAGTCGGAAGCCCAAAACCCCATCGCTGTCGAACTCGCCATCTGGTTTCACGACATCGTCTACGACCCCAAAGCCAACAACAACGAACTAGCCAGCGCTAACCTCGCCTCCTCCACCCTCCAAAACACCGTCCACGCCAAAGCCGTTCACCAACTCATCATCACTACCACCCACAAAACGCCCCCTACCGATCACGATGCCCAACTCCTCTGTGACATCGACCTCTCCATCCTTGGCACCCCCCCCGAAGAATACCAAAATTACGCTCGAGCCATCCGCCAAGAATACCAATGGGTCGACGACTTAGACTACCGCGTTGGCCGCACTCAAGTCCTTCAATCATTCCTCAATCGCCCACAAATATTCCACCTCTCCACCAACCGCGACACCCTCGAACCCCAAGCCCGCCTCAATCTCAAAAACGAGATCTCAACGCTCGATCCAGAAAAATAATTAAAGCAACTTCCACCGGTTCGGAACACCTTGACAGTCTGGCCCAATTATCCGAGCGCTTCGACATGGACAACAAGATCTGGTCGGTTCTTGACGAAAATAGAAATCAACACGGCCCCTACTCAGAGAACGAACTCCGCCATTACCTGAAAACTGGCAATATCACCCACGAAACTCTTGTTTGGTCGCCACAGCATACAAAGTGGCAACCCTAAAAAATATCATTCGTTCAACTCCAGACAACCACCTTGATTCACCTACCACACCAAATTCCACACAAAAATTTTCTCCCAAATCTAAAGGAAAAGGACCTATCTGGACCCTCAGCTCTTTGAGCATCCTACTTGGAGCGATCGGCATTATCCTATATTTTTCACCTTGGATTGCAGCCCATGAAACCATGGTGATCGAGAACGAATTAACAAATGTTAAAATCCACACTCAGACAGGAGCTCAGTCAATGACTTGACAAATCGATCCGACCGAGAAACTGATCGAACTCATAGCAAAACATAACGGTCACACAGTCGAAGAAACTCGTGCAGCAATAGAGGTGGGAAGAGAAACTGAATTAGCTAAATCATTTAGACCTCCTAAATCAGTCTTAACAATCTTTGCACTCGCCTTAACGATTGTCGGAACCGCGATTGCCCTTCTCGGACTGTGGGGATGCTCCAAAGGATTAACGATCGGAGCTCAGATCTCTTTAATC
>JAHDGN010000475.1 GCA_020627645.1 Akkermansiaceae bacterium | reverse complement strand
ACCCATCACCGACAAAGTCGAAATCGTCAAAACACTCAAAATCCTCATAACGCAATCCGTTTGCATCAACCCACCCCCCAACGTCAATGCAAAAAAATTGCAATAACCCCCAACGACCCCATCCGAAGCCCCTCAACCATTTCCGCGAAATTCCGCGCCTTCCGTGGTTCCCATACGCCCGCCAACCAAGTCCCTCAACCAAGTTTCTCAACCAAGAACTCACCAGTCACAATTCACCAGTCACAACTCGGCCGAAGGCCGCTCTACCCCCCAGTCCTTGGACCTCTGGGCTTCTTAGGCTTCGCCTGCGCCTGCCCCGGACGACCAGTCCGACCCGCCTTCTTCCTCGCCATCTGCTCCTTTTGAGCCGCTTCTGCCTTCTCAGCCAACTTCTGCATAAAGCTCTTCTTCCCTGCCTTCTTCGACGTCTTCAATTCAGGCTCAGGCATTTTCTGCATCAACCAAGTCTGACCAATCGAGAAAATATTCTGAGTCGTCCAATACAACGCCAAAGCCGATGCGTAACCGTAACAAAAAATCACAAAGATAAACGGCATGAACATAAAGATCCGCTGCTGCATCTTATCCCCCGTCTTCGGCGTCAACTGCATCTGCAAAAACATCGTCACCGCCATCAAAATCGGAAGCACGTTGATCGGGAACCCCGCTATAGTTGTCACGGTATCCGGCTGCGACAAATCCTTTACCCAACCCAAAAACGGCTCGTGCCTCAACTCCACCGCATATTGCAACATCGTAAAGAACCCGAAGAAAATCGGAATCTGAGCCAACATCGGCAAACACCCACCCAAAGGATTCACCCCATACTCCCGATACAACTTCATCATCTCCTGCTGCACCTTCTGTGGCTCATCAGGATACTTCTCCTTCAAGGCCGTCATCTTCGGCTGCAACTTCGACATCCTCTTCATCATCCGCGTCGACTTCGCATGAAGCGGCCAAATCAAAATCCGAATAATCAACGTCAACACCACAATCGCCCACCCCCAAGACCAACTATTGTTCGCGCCCCCAAACAATGCCGACAATTTGTTCAACCCCCAGTTCAAAGGACGACTCACCCAAGGAAACCACCCATACCTCATCACCCCACCCTTATCTCCCTCCAAGCTCCGAATCAGCGAATTCTTCTTCGGCCCCATGAAGACATCAAACACATACTCTTTCTCCCCACCTGCCGGAATCGTCTCATCCCTCAACGAAAAATAACCAGAGAGTCTCTTCGCCTTCTTGCCCTCCTCCTCAGCCCGCTCCCCCGGTAAATCAACCTGCCCAGGTAAAACCAAAAACGTCCCTTCATAGGAATTCCGAGGAGAAACGATGGTCGCAAAAAACTGATTCGCCAACCCCACAAACTTCACATCTCCCTTTCGCTCACGAAACTCAGTCAAGTCCGACCCAAACCACTTATTAAAATATCCATGGTCATGGTCATCAAAATCCCCACCACCTTGCCAAAAGAAGTTCGAATACCTCTCCTGCTCCCGGTCGAACACCGGAACGGCCGAACCCACAAAAATCGCCATATCCTTTGTCGAAATCTCCCCCCCAGATCCATTCTTCAATTTCAACGACAACTCCATCCGATAATCCTGCCCCTCGCCTCCCGAAGCCTTCCGCCAAGTCTTCGTCACCTCCAAATTATTTTTGGTCTTCCCCGTATAGGTCACCACTCCCCCCTCACCTTGCTCACCCGCATAAAAACCTTTCTCCAAGCTCTCCCCCGACAACCGAGCCAACGAACCCACACTGTCCCCTCCCAATCCATTCATGTTCACCAACCCATCCCCATAAACCGACTTCTCATCCAAAATCTCAGCTGATGAAATCCCTCCCCCTTTGGTTGACAATTCAAACTTCGCGACTGGCGTCGAAACGTCAACGGTCTCCTCCTGACCTTGATTTTCCGGCAATTCCTCATTCGCCACCTCACCACTTCCCCCCGTAGATCCACCCTCAGCCGCATCACTCGTTCCATCTACCTTGTTCTTCGCTTGCTCAGCCTTCTTAGCCGCCTCTTCCTGTTTCTGCTTCTCGGCCGCCTTCAGACGCTCTTCTACTCCATTCCTATGTGAATAATGCAGGTTCAAAGCCAACAAAACCCCGCAAACGATCAATACTATCCAAGCCTTGCGATCCATAATCTCAAAAATTTTCTAAAGTTTCACCCCTTGGAGTCTTTCCCCTCCGTCGGTGGAACGGGGTCATAACCGCACCCACCCCATGGATGACAGCGTAAAATCCGACGAATCCCCAAATAACTGCCCTTCATCCACCCATGAACCTCCATCGCCTCCAAAAAATAGTGAGAACACGATGGATCATATCGACATCCCCGGCCGCCCAATGTAAGAAGGGTCGCAAAAAGATACCC
>JAHDGN010000474.1 GCA_020627645.1 Akkermansiaceae bacterium | reverse complement strand
TTCTGCCACCACGATACCCGCATCAGTCATCGCAGATTTCTTGGCCTCCGCAGTCCCCTGGCCTCCAGAAACAATTGCCCCAGCATGCCCCATCCGACGTCCCGGAGGAGCCGTAGCACCCGCAATAAATCCAGCCACAGGCTTTTTACAATTCTCCTTCACCCAAGCAGCGGCCTCTTCCTCTGCAGAACCCCCAATCTCACCAATCATAATGATCGCTTCCGTCTCAGGATCCTCATTGAACAACTTAATAATATCCAAATGAGAGGTCCCATTGATGGGGTCCCCACCAATACCAACACAAGTACTCTGGCCATAGCCCAAGCTAGTCACCTGCCATACCGCCTCATAGGTCAACGTCCCCGAGCGAGAAACAATGCCAACATTCCCCTTCTTGTGGATATAACCAGGAGCAATTCCGATCCGACAACCACCCGTCGAATCTTCTCCGGTCCCCGGAGTCACAATTCCAGGACAATTCGGACCGATCAAACGACAGTCATAGCTCTTCAGAGCTTCCTTGACTCGCATCATATCCATCACCGGAATTCCCTCCGTAATCGCTACAATCAACTCAACACCCGCATCCGCAGCCTCCAAAATGGCATCAGCCGCGAATGGAGGTGGCACAAAAATCGCAGATGCAGTCGCTCCAGTTTCAGAGACCGCCTTCCCAACCGTATCAAAAATTGGGACCTTGTGATCTCCATGTTCAAAATTCTGCCCTCCCTTTCCCGGAGTGACACCTGCAACCAAAGCAGTTCCATAATCAAGGCTCAACCCTGCATGGCGACCACCAAAACCACCTGTAATCCCCTGGACCAGAACCTTCGTATCTTCGTTAACTAAAATAGACATCTTACTCTTAAAATTTAGGAATTACACAGCCGCTACCGCTTTCTTTGCCGCATCAGCCAAATCTTCAGCACCCGTAATCGCCAAACCTGAAGCATCCAACGTCTGACGTCCTGCCGCAACATTGTTGCCTTCCAGGCGAACCACCAAAGGCAACTTCAAGCCCGTTTCCTCGACAGCTGCAACAACACCTTCAGCAATGACGTTGCAATCCATAATGCCCCCAAAAATGTTAATCAGAATCGCCTGAACATTCGGATCCCCCTGGATAATATTAAATGCCCCCTTCACCTGCTCTTTTGTGGCACCACCACCAACATCCAAGAAATTTGCCGGATCTCCGCCCGCAAACTTAATCGCATCCATGGTCGCCATCGCCAAACCTGCACCATTCACCAAACACGCGATATTTCCATCCAAGCCAATATAACTCAGATCAAACTCAGAAGCCGCGACCTCTCGGGGATCCTCTTCCTCGACATCGCGGTAGGCCTGAACCTCCGGATGACGGTAAAGCGCATTGTCATCAAAGCCAAATTTTGCATCCAAAGCCAAAACCTGGCCATCTTTGGTTTCAACCAACGGATTAATCTCAACCATATCACAATCAAGTGAGATAAAGAGCCGATAGAGATTCTTGACCAACTTCCCAAACTGCTTTGCAGCATCCCCCTGAAACCCGAGACCTGCCGTCAATTTCCGCACCTCATACGGCTGTAGCCCAGCCAAGGGATGAATCAATTGACGTAAAATTTTATCCGGTTGTTTCTCAGCAACCTCCTCAATATCCATCCCACCCTCAGTGGAAGCAACAATCACTGGACGGCTCGTTTCACGATCCATCAACAATGCCAAATAATACTCATGCTCAATCTCCACCGCGTCAGCCACCATCACCTTCCGAACCAGACGGCCTTCTTCACCCGTCTGTTTCGTCACCAGAGTCTGGCCCAACATTTGACCAGCAATCTCGCCGATCTCAGCCGGATCCTTCGTCAAGTGAACCCCTCCTTCAAACCCATTCTTGAACGTGCCCTTTCCCCGTCCACCTGCGTGAACCTGGGCTTTGACCACCAATAGATCGGATCCGATTTCTTCTGCTATGGCTCGCGCCTCTTCAGCTGTCTCCGCCATCTTTCCCCGAGGACTGGGGACTTCAAAACGATCAAACAGCTCCTTCGCCTGATATTCGTGGATATTCATACTGAAAACCGCAGGCAACCTAGCCCCCCATCCAAACCGCGCAATGCTTTATTCTTCACGAGCTTGAAAAATTGCGATTTCCAAAAACACATCACCCCGAACCAGAGTAAAATCTAGTTCGGGGTGATGGCGGACCGGGAGGGATTCGAACCCTCGATACGACAAAGCGAGTTCACAGAGGTTTTTCAAAGTTCGCCAAAATCCAATTACTCCTTTATTTTTCAATGTTTATAGACGATTTTGAACGTCATTGGATTTTGACAAGTCTCCGCATCCCATGTATCACATTAGGTATCACTTCGAAATATCATGGCATTTATTTGGAAAAAACCGAACTCGAAATACTGGCAAGCGG
>JAHDGN010000473.1 GCA_020627645.1 Akkermansiaceae bacterium | reverse complement strand
TGCGGTAGAGGTTCTGCTGGCGGTCGTAGGGCAGATGGTAGAGGTAGCGGTTACAGAGGATTTCACTGAGAAGGCCAGGCCCCCAGAAGCCGTTTTCGATGATGGTTGAGGGAGCTGGAGCAGTGAAAGCTTTCGCATGAACAGATGGATCAATCGCAACGTAGGTGCGGTAGATCTTGCGATTCAGGTAAAAGTAGCCGGGATCTTTTTCGAGCCATTCACGTGTATCTTCATTGATCAGTCTCCACGCGGCAGGATTCTGTAAGACTTCCTCAGGCTCAATGATTTCAGTGCGAACTGGAAGGTCTTCGGGCAACCCCTCGGCACGGATCTTGCGCTTTCTACTCGGATGAGTCTTGTTTGCGTTTTCTTTTTCGTCGTCCCCCTCCTCCGGTGCTTCTTCGTCGGAGGAGGTTTCGGCTTTTCCCAATTCAGGGTCACTAAAGAGATCAGGGTGTTTGAATTGCTCGCTCTTTTTACCGAAGAGTTGTCGCTTCAACCACTCGAGCTGTTGCTCAAGAATGATGATTCGTTCGCGCTGTTCTTGGATGATTTTTTGATCTTCAGTCAAGCGGTTAGGGATACGTCACCAAAGGTCCAATCTCACAAATCTGATGATCTTTTTTAATCATTTTGATACCAGCTTCGCTGCATCCCATCTTTGAGATCAATTCCACTGAGAAGCATTTCAAGTGCTTCGGGTTTGAGGTGAAGTTTAGAGTTGGATTGATCACTTGGTTTCGGACGAGTAAAGGTTCCTCGCTCGAGTCGTTTCATCAAAACCCAAAGACCAGTCCCATCCCAATAAAGGAGCTTTACGCGATCGCATCGCTTGTTGAGGAAAACGAAAAGCTTGGAGGAAAGTGGATCTTCTTTGAGTTGTTCTTCGACAACACAGGAAAGGGTGTCGAAGCTCTTACGCAAATCGCAGGGCTGAGTAGCGAGGCAGACCTTAACGCTGTGAGTCAGGATCATGATCAACGAGAAGATTGAGAGGAGATACGAAGAAGCAGGCCGTCAGGAAAAGTGACTTCGACAACGCCGTGATCGCTGGGCGTCGTGCCCAGCGAAGGAACTTCGACTTCGATAAACTCAGGAGAAGCAACAACCTTCTTGGGGCGGGCCTTGCGTCTCCAGTTCAGAAAGCTCTGGTAGCTGAGTTGATGTTTACGGCAAAACGCTGCGGCTGATAGTGATGATTGATCGAATTGCGCGAGCCAGTTCTCACGTTGCTTACGGGTCGTTCTACGAGAAGACATGTCGGAGATGATATCTCCATCGAACCTATTGGGGAGATCATTCCTATGGGGCCGCTCGGACGCTTACGGTTTTTCGACAGTGAACATGCAGGTGAGTGGGGTCGTTCCGGAGAGAGTTTTGGTAAAGATTGGTATTCGTAAGAAGGGCTAATCCTTGAGCTCGTTTGAATTTGAATCTCTTGTTATTCGGATACGTTTGGGATGCGGTTGTCTAGATGGCTAGGGAGCGGGTGGTATTCGATATTGTTGCAGGATGGACAATAGGTACGAGCCCGAGAGGGTAGAATTCCCGCAATGATGTGTACGATGATGGAGGGGAGGATGATGGCGATTGCGAGTGCCATGGCTCCGCCGTTTCCACCTAGGTTGAGGAATTCGAGTTTGGTGACGGCCATGATGAGAATAATGACTAAACAGAGCCAGTAAGAGTGTTTTCGCATCATTCTTCCGATGGCACCGGGTCCGATTTCTAGGTTCGATCGGATGTCAAATTTGAACCCGCAATGTGAGCATTCAGAAGGGATGTCATCGGGCCACCTGAGAGAATGACGACATTTTTTAAATTCTCTCGCATTCATTCTATTTTTGAAACCTATCGAGAATCTAGATGGGGGAGTTATTTTTGACTGTTATAAACTTGAGGACTATTTCGATTGAGCACTGAGTGAGGTCGGTTTTTTTCGGGGAGCTATTATTGTGGGTTGTTATACCACTTCTGCCTTTTGGAGGGCGGTCAGGAGTTTCTGAAAATGTTTAGGCGGACAATGAGGTAGGTAGACTACGTTTTTGGCGAATGTTCGGGCATTTTGGTTGCTGCCCCGTTCTTTGAACAGGGGGATGGCCTGCATCGATGATGATCCTTGTGTCGCGTCTATCTTGACCTTTCTGAGCTCGGTGACAAGTTGGTGGGGCGACTTTGATAGGACTGGAAATAGCCAGGAACCAAAATCGAGATTTGAGTTGCCTGGGACATTTAGCCCGTGACGAGCCAAGATTTGCATTTTGGACTTTGATTGATTTTTTGTTTTGCCTCCCCTGACTCTTCTGAGCATCCCAGCTGCAATGGCATTGGGAATTTTTTTTCGAATCGCGCTCAATAGCTCGCCGGAAAACCCTTTGGCTTTACTTCCTAAGGTAGAGTCGGGGTCTTTGCCT
>JAHDGN010000472.1 GCA_020627645.1 Akkermansiaceae bacterium | reverse complement strand
TCTACAACGGAAAACTCACCTCAGCCCCCACCCAGACCGATCCCCACTTCGGCTTTGAAACGCTCACCGAAGTCCCAGACGTCCCATCCGATATCCTCGACCCGCGCGCCTCTTGGTCCGACGCCAAGGCCTACGACCAAGCCGCTCAAAACCTCGCCAACCTCTTCCGCGAGAACTTCAAAAAATACCAAGACGGCACCTCCGCTGAAATCCAAGCCGGCGGCCCAACACAAAATCCCTAATCTCTAATCCCGAATTTCTAATTTCTCACTTCTAATTTCCGACTTCCAACTTCCCCCTCATGCGAACCGCCCTCTCCATCCTCGCCCTCATCCTCCTCACCGGCGGCACCTTCCTCGCTGTCAAAGATTACGGATACGTCGACTATGACGACCCCGCCTACATCAGCGACAACATCTACGTCAATTCCGGCCTCGATTCCAAAAACCTCCAATGGGCCTTGACCCACCACCACGCCAAAGGCCCCACCAGCCACCCAGGCGTCACCAACCTCTACCACCCCCTCACCTGGATTTCCCACATGACCGACGTCCAACTTTTTGGCGTCAATAACCCCCAAGCCCAACACCTCGTCAACCTCGCCATTCACATCCTCTCCGCCATCATCGCCTTCCTCTTCCTCCGCCTCCTTCTTCAAGACCACTGGATCGCCCTCTTCGCCGCCACCCTCTTCGCCATCCACCCACTCCATGTCGAATCCGTCGCCTGGCTCACCGAACGAAAAGACACCCTCAGCGGACTCTTCTTCTTCGCCACCCTTCTCACCTACCTCCTCTATCTCCAAAAAAAATCACTCCCTCTCCTCATCTCCTCCATCGCCTTTTGCACCCTCGCCGCTTTCTCAAAACCCAGCGTCGTCATCCTCCCCGGCATCCTCACCCTGATTGATATCTATCGATCCAAAAAGTTTCCCGAAATCAACCTCGCCTATCTTCTCGACGAACTCCGTTCAAAACTCCCCTGGCTCGCCCCCTGCCTCCTCGTCGCCGCCCTCACCTTTTACTTCCAATCCAGCGGCTCCCACGCCGCCTTCTCCAAGGACATCTCCTTCCTCAGTCGCATGAACGACCTCCCCACCAAACTCACCTACTACGTCTACCGCACATTCAACCCAACCTCCCTCACCTTCCACTACGTCCGCCCTCCCTTCAACCCCATCCTCCTTCAACTCATCTCCATCGCCTTCTGGGCCACCATCGTCGCCGTCACCTGGCTCCTCCGCAACAAGATCAACATTCTCCCCTTCGGCATCCTCTGGTTCCTCACCTGCATGATCCCCGTCTCCGGCATCGTCTACGTCGGCACCTCGTTCACCGCCGACCGATACACCTATCTCTCGATTTTAGGATTCTTCCTCATCATCGCCACCCTCATCAAAAACCACCTCCCCACTCCCATCTGGGCCTCCGCCTTCGCCCTCATCACCGTCGCCTGCACCTATCTTTCATTCCAGCAAACGAAAGTCTGGAAGGACTCATATACCCTCTTCGAAAACGCCACTAAGGCCCAACCTCGAGATCCCGCCGGATTCACCAACCTCGCCACCAAATACCAAGTCGACAAACACTACGACAAAGCCGATCCCATTTTCAAAAAAGCCCTCCAACTCAACCCCAAAGACTACACCTCCCTACATAACCTCGGCGTTGCTCAACTGAACCACCACAAAGACATCCCCAAAGCGATTGACTACTTTAATCAAGCCAACGAAGCCCACGCCGCCGAATACCCCCCATCCCTTCGAAAGCTCATTGAAATCGAAGTCCGCTCCCCCTCACCCAACTCCCAAAACGTTCACGACCTTTCCCACCGCTACAACAAGCTCACGAAATACCAACACCCACCCTATCTCATCTTCGAAATCGAAGCCCTCCTCCACCTAGGCCAAAAACAAGAAGCTCTCCCCATCTTCAAAAAACTCCAAAGACTCCCCAACACCTCCCCTCAAATCCTCCAAAAAATCGGCCAAGCGCTGGAGCGGCGGTAGCCCCAAGGCATCATAGTGATGAAACTCAACTTTTTCTTTCACCAACGCTGACATTCTCGGGAGTGGCTATCGGGAACCTCCAATCAATAGAGTGATTGTTTTGAGCTTCGATCACATCGCCCGCAATTTCCACGTTCAGAAATGGGTTGGAGTTCTCGAAAAAAGCCAACCACAGGAGCTTCTTGGAGGCCCGATCAGAGGCTGCCACGAACCCATCTCCGCCCATTCCCCCTTCTCCAACCTGAACTAACAGATCAGCGCCCTCGGCCACGACCTCCTTTAGTCGATCCTGAAAAATGCTTTGAATACTGATGTTTTAAAGGTTTGGAATCGAAAATAGGTGTTGGAAATAACAAGGAAGGTTCGCAAAGGAGCCTGAAACCTTGCAATATTCGGCATGAAAAGTC
>JAHDGN010000038.1:14897-15271 GCA_020627645.1 Akkermansiaceae bacterium | reverse complement strand
TCCTATCGTCTATTCCAGCTGTTGATGTTTTCCGAGGGGCTAGAATCATTCGTATCATCAAGGTAATGCGCCTCGTCCGGCTCCTACGAGCCAGCCACCGCCTAAATTCAACTCTGGCCAAGCGCTGGCCAAGCGTCCTTTCGCTTGGAATGCTCACGTTCTCATTTGCCCTAATCATTTGCTCCGCAGTCGCAATCCTTCACTTCGAAAGCAACAGTGGAAACATCAGGACTGGAGAAGATGCTCTATGGTGGTCATTCGTCACAATGACCACGGTCGGTTATGGCGATTTTTTCCCGACCTCTACAGGAGGACGAATTGTTGGAGTTGTTTTGATGACCACTGGAATTGGCCTACTAGGCAGTGTGATCGGA
>JAHDGN010000038.1:11127-14887 GCA_020627645.1 Akkermansiaceae bacterium | reverse complement strand
GAAAATACCGAGATTTTGAAGCAACTAAAAAAAATTAGCGACAGACTGGAGCGCATTGAACTCCAAATCGGCACAAATTCTCCAAATGACACCAAGTCTTTAAGCTCTTCCAACATCAAAGTTGACGGCCCCTGAGATTCGCCAAGCTCTCAGTTATTTGTAACAGAATACGAAAAGCTCTGTTACCGACATGGAATCCACTCCTCCTGGAAATAAATACGTTTCCCTCTGAAAATTCATCTTTTGTTCGCACTAGCTTCACGAGAAAGAGCAAAGAATAAAACATGAGAAAACTACCTTGGGAACTGATCGTTACACTTGGCATGGTCATCGTCATGATGATGGCGAGCCCTTCCCTTATAAACCTTCGTCGTGTGTCTATTTACGAAGAGCGCGTTGCTGAAATTCTTTCGTTCAAGTCTGAAAACTGGTATCTCCCAAGAACAATCCCAAAAGAGGCTACAAAAGTATATTACAACTACACTGAAGCATGGGGACAGGGAGGAAGTTCTAACACGCTTCGATTTCGACTACCTGAACGAGAAGCACGACAACTACTTAAACAAATTCCCGTGAATACAAACCCACAGACTAATCCTAGTCCATCTCGCCCAAAGATTGCCCGCTCTGATCGATATGAGGAACTTGTTTGGACGACGTTTGGTGAAAATCATGGCTCAGAGGGTGGAGTCTGGTACGACTCATCTAGACATGAATTCATCTTCCACCATGATGTATGGTAGCCCCAAAAGGCCTCAGGCTAGAAAAGTTTGCAAGTTGTGCACCCCCCGCTTCCTTCTCAAAGAACCGGTAACATGATGAAAAACAAAGGAATCTTGAACAAAAGGGACCCTGAAAGAATATCACAACCCCTATTCGTCGTGCTATCAGATGCTAACGAACGTAATATAGGTTTCCTTCCGGAGAGTCGGCTTCAACGCATAAACCGCTTCCTTTTCTGGTACTTAGAACCACGTTTACCCAAAAATCGACCGTCCTTCTGCAGCTGATCGATAGCATTTTTTCACTATAATCTGTTCTTTATATTTCCGTAATCATTCTATCAGGGGGAACGTTGAATCCCCCTTGGTTTCAACGTATCCTCTAAAACCTTAACATGACATCGCGCATCCGACCCCTCTGGCTCCGTGGAGCAGCAGTCTTTGTATTTCTCCTTTTGGCATGGGTAGGATTTTACTGCTATCGATCATGTTCCGGTTCGTATCATGAAATTTCTCGTGAGGGAGGGGGTGCCGATGCAGTTTGGTTTCCCTCGGATTTTGAACCCCGACAGATAGCTCCTCCAAGACCAGCTGGAGATTTAACTCGTCATAGATACGAACCACAAACTCAATTGCCTAGCCACTACCCCTTAGATGGGCCGCTGTTGAAACTCGATCGCTGGCTATTTCATAAAACCATTCAGACGGTTTCAGGGCAGGGCGATATGCCCCGGCTCTACAATTTATCTCAGAATGGAAAGAGCCTCACACCAGTCAGCGAGCAGTAATCGTAAAGATCAATCGGTCATGCAGAGAGATTTGAACTCCTACACCCAAAACCCAAAAATTTCATTGGATTGACGTCGCAGCATAATCTGAGCAAACACCAACCGGGGAATAAACAAACCAACATGTGTGTGACGCATAAAGACAAATAATAAAGAGCATGAATCCACTAACACACCAACTTCTTGAGCAATTGTGGACTGGCGACCCGACCTTCAAAACGATCGAGATTCGCTTGAAGAAAGAATGCAAATCACTCTCCCCTGCTGAGGCAGCTGTCATCGGCAAAGATTTGATCCATCGCCGAGCTCCTCTTTACAACAAAGACTTCAAATTAGCAGCATTTCTCGCTTCAGATGGGATGGCCGGAAACGATGGTTTCTACGACTTCACCGATTGCGTAGCCATTCTACCGGAAGACCGATACAAGCGAATAATCAAAAACCCCGACCAACTCATTGACGATCCGGTATCGAAGGAATTTGACGAATACCACTTCGTATCGACTATTTCCAAGGTATTCGACAGAGCACTGTTGAGCGGCGGCGAAGATAGCGGTCTACTCGATTATCTAGTCTCTGATGGCTCAGAGACCAATTGGGATGAGATTCAGTCAGGAACCGAGTCTGATGCGAGACAACGGTTGCCTAGGCTCTATAAAAGGTATGGCCACCTTCTGAAGGAGCCTACAAACCCGGTAACAAGGCTTACGGAGAATTGTGTGAATCTGACAGATTTAATCCCAGAATCAGACTTACCTCAATAGCGATGAAGTTGACCAAATAGCAGACTCTTTGATTTTAAAAAAACTAGTGCTCAGAATGATTGAAGTAGTCGACAGCGAAGATCAAATGTGGATTCTTTTCAGGGATTCAGATAGATTTCTATTCGATGCTAACTGCAACCATAGTGCATTTGGCTACTCAGTTTTGATCGAGCTCACCCCTCAAGAAGCGGAGGCTTATCAAGAACGCGGAAGAAAATACCTCAATGAATTATGTAAAACGATCCAAGATTCCGCACCAATCATTCGCGAAAGCAAATCTCCCTTCAAAGGCAGAAACCTTTCAACCGAACTTGCAGATGCAACGACTAAGGCTTTCCTCAAATGGAAATCCAAAAATCGTCTGTAGAGGAGGAAGTATGGAAAATCATGAGGTCACCGTGCCTCACGAAGTGTTCAAATAGTTCGCGTGAGTTCAAGACAGACTGGAGAACAAGGATGCTTGGTCGGATCAGATGGACTACGAAGGATACGACAACATACCAAAGGCTAAGTTGATTCAACCCATGGCAGATGAGGTGGAGAGTTGTGCGAATCGTGTTTCGAAGGAGACTAAAATTTTGTCGCTGAGTATCATTGAGTCGGAAAACAAGAGACAAACCTGGTATAACCCACATCCAGATTCGCAGCGCTGTGAAATCAAAAAGTCCCCACAAACAAGGACCTCGACCCATTCTTGTAAAGCACCTGAACTTCTAATCTCGTTAAGTGCTACATCAGACGATCTCATACGAATACCCCTTCCCTATTCTCAGGCAGTATTACCAACTACACCCTCTCGACTTCTTCTCCCCCCCGCCAAACCTCTGAAACAACGATTTCATGTGATCGTGCTTGGTGACTCATTGAGAGACCGAAAGAGCCGTGTAGAATTTCAGCTAGTGAAGGGTGAAGATAGATGCTAAAACCTGGAAAATTTGGGACATTTTGGGGGAGATCAACCAAACCAGTCTACGAAGAAAAACTGTTCGTCTTTAAAAAATGAGCACCAAGGTCTATCAAACACCTAAGGAGTGGTACCAATGCATGGATTCAGGCATTGCTGCTGTTCGGCGTCCCTACGATCTTCGACAATTTCGCCATCCAGGTATTCCCCGTCTTACGATCTATCATGTGCCTAGTTTCATAGATGCAACGGGTTGGGTTATCTACGAGCGACCTCGCAGTGAAGGTTTTGGGTTACAGACAGTCACTTGGCATCAAAAGAAAGATGGTGAGAGAATTCAGAATTTGATGACTGGAGAATCACTTTCAGAGTCTCCCGAACCTACTTTGACTGAAGCTTATTTTGATATCAGTTCAGATTGGGTTCGGTCTCAGATCGCTGCGATGATGGAGATATCGATTCCTTTGCATACGGTGAGACCTGTCGGACTAGACGGGGAGAGTTTTGGTGTCCACATGCGAAACGAGTTCGATGTAGAGTGGTGGGGTGATGGGCCTGAAGCTTGGATACCGCTCATTGATT
>JAHDGN010000038.1:0-11117 GCA_020627645.1 Akkermansiaceae bacterium | reverse complement strand
AGCTTATCTAAACCAAATCAGGGGCGGACCGGATAAATAGGGAATTTCATCCCACAAAACACCGCCCAAACCAATCCGCAAAACGGGCAAATCAAACATCCCCACAAACGACGACCTCGACACCCCATCCTTGTAAAGCACCTGAGAACTTCCAATCCTCGTTGAGTGCTGCATCAGACAATCTCATACGAAAACTCCTTCCCTATTCCCAGGCAGTATTACCAACTACACCCTCTTGACCTCTTTCTTCCTCCGTCGAAACCCTGAAACTGCTATTTCCATCCGATCTTGCTTGATGACTCATCAGGACACCGAAAGAGACTTGTGGAATTCCCGCTGGTGAAGGATGGGGACAGATGGTAAACCTCAGGAGGCACGAAAATTTTGGGGAAAGTGAACCAAACCGTGCTACGAATATACAATGTCCGCTAATAATACTCGTGCCACTTGAAGATCACTACCTTGGAGATTCTGCTTGGAAGAATTTCGTTATGGCTCACCGGAAAGAGCTTGCGAATGAGAAACCTTCATCCGACTTAGTCAGCGCTCTTTCCGGACACGAGGACATTGCCACAGTTATACATTCGATCGTAGTCGATCCCGAAGAATGGGTTAAACGTAGCATACCAGCACTCGATGGACTAAACGCTGCCGACTGTGTGAAGACACCCAATGGTGTTAAGAGCTTGCGCGAGTGCCTGATGCGATTTCCAGTTTAGCGCAAAGAATTGACTGGAGAACCGGAAGATGATGCCAAGCACAATTAACGTTGCTGTTTTGCCTCGCTAATTCTTTGTTTTCCATTTGCGCGGATACTCAGAAAGGCCCCTTTCCTACGAATTTGAAGTTAGACCATTAAGCGGAGCTGACAAAGCACTGCCCTTCCTATCACCCCAAGATCCAACAATTCTAATCACAACCTGTGGATCACTTCATATCCCACATGCCTAAGATCCCTAGACCTCCATATTGATTTATTATTCACTCGATATAGAGTCCTCCCAGGCTTTGCCTCCAACGTTCAGCTCCTAACACTCCAATGAAAGCTCTCGTCACAACAGACTCAGGTCCTCAACTAGCGAGAATCGATGAGCCTGATCTTGCCGCAAAAGACGAGGTGAAAATCCGTATTCATCGAGCAGCCCTTTGCCGCACTGACCTCTATGTCGCCAATGGACAAATTCCAACGAAGCACGGGTTGACTCTCGGGCACGAAGCAGCAGGAGAAATTATCAAGATAGGACCAGAAGTTACACATCTTTCAATTGGAGATCATGTTGTCATTGACCCTCTTCGCTCCTGCTCCAATTGCCCCGACTGCCAGCGAGGTCAAAAACATCACTGCCCTCATTTTAAGTTTATGGGGATTCACTATGATGGCGCATTTGCCGAGTTTGTCGTTCTTCCAGCCAATCAAGTTCACATCATCCCCAAGACCCGATGCTTTGATCTCGCAATCTATGCCGAACCCTTAGCGGCTACGCGAGCGATCCTTGAGCCACTGGCCGAGACCTCTGACGAAGCGATGGTTTACGGCAAAGGACGTATTGCCGCACTCACTTCACACGTCCTATCTACCGCTGGAATCAAGAACTCGATTTCTAATCAGATCAATTCTGATCAAACTTACCCGGTTGTGATTGAAGCAGTCCAATCTGAATCAGGACTTCTAGCCGCTCTTTCAAACCTCCAATCTGGTGGGACCCTCATCCTCAAGAGTAGACACCCTGCCAACTTATCATTGCCCTTACTTGAACTGATCCAGCGACGAATTCAGATCAAAGCAGTTCACTATAGCCCTTTTGAAGATGCCCTGAACCACCTCCTTACTCATCAAAATTTCATACGATCACTTATTGGCAATAGGTGGCCGCTTGAGTCGTTTCAAGAGGCATTTGAGGAAGCCTCCTCATCGGAAATGAAGAAAACCCTCTTCACCTTCAACTGATCATGTGCGGAATCCTGGCCAAACTTTCACATGACGGAGCGATTGATTTGGCCGACTTCAAAAACCAACTTTCCCGTCAATCACACAGGGGGCCTGATGGACAAAAAACCTGGATAAGTGACGATCAGTCAGTCGCACTCGGACACAACCTGCTATCTCTAACTGGGCAAAAAAATAGTCAACAACCCTTCTTCAATGAAACTCGAACCATCATCGCTTCCGTCAATGGCGAGTTTTATGGCCACCAAGAAATACGAACCATTCTCGAAAAAAATGGCCATCGATTCTATTCGGATTCGGACTCTGAAATCTTAGTTCACCTTTACGAAGAACATGGCCTAGAGAGCGTCCAATTCCTCCGGGGAGAGTTCGTCTTCGCAATTTGGGACACCATCAAACAAAGGTTGTTTTGCGCTCGTGACCGCTTTGGGATCAAGCCCTTGCACTACCAAAGAAACCGTCACGGACTGACTGTTGCTTCAGAAGCAAAGACAATCATCAACGAGGAAAAAAATCCCCGCTGGAGCCAAGAATCTTTGATGCAGGCTTTTACCCACCAATATCTCTCCCCCGAACAATCCCTTTTCGAAGGCATTCAGCAACTCCCCCCGGCCCACATCCTATGTTACAAAAATAACTCACTGCATATCTCGCGATACTGGCATCCTGACCCGGTCACCGAAGAACTCTGTTCTCCAGAATCATTGCTCGAATCGCTGAACTCGTCTCTCGTCGATCGACTTCATCCACACGCAGCCTTCTCATTGAGCGGTGGAATCGACTCTAGCGCGATCGTCGCACTGGCAAGCAACCATCTTCAAAAGGATGTTCCTGCTTTTTCAGTGAGCTTTGATGAAACCAGCTACGATGAAATAGAACTCGTCCGCTCCAAAGCTCGTGAACTTGGGGCTACTGTCAATAAGGTTTCAGTTTCTCGAAACGATCTACTCACCAAACTCCCTGAAGCGGTAACGATGTCCGAGGGTCTAGCAATCAACGGACAACTCGTAGGGAAGCACCTCCTCAATCAAGCTGTTCAAGACGCCGGTTACCGCGTCATCATTTCGGGGGAAGGTGCGGATGAAGCCCTCTTAGGATATGCCCATGTGGTTGCTGATTCAGCCCAAGCAAGCCCAAGTATTCACCCTCTCCAAAAGGGCATTATGTTGCCAAATGGTGAAACTAAGATCACCACCCCACTCCCCCCCTGGCTTCAACAATGGCCCAGCTTCCTCAAAGCAAAAATTCAGTTCTGCCAGCAGTTCTCAGATCTCCTGAAATCTGACTTTCTAGACAACCTAAAAACTTGCGATCCCCTTTCTAATACAATGGATCAAATAGATTGCCTAGGGATGACCCTACCCTATCGCGATCAGCCCCACCAAAGCGCCTGGCTATGGACCCGCATGGCATTAGCCAACTCGATTCTAAAGATTTTAGGAGATGGCTCAGAAATGCCCTACAGCATCGAAGGTCGCGTTCCTTTTCTGGATCACGTCTTCTTCGAGAAGTCCTGGAAAATCCCCACTTCTCAAAAGATTCGAAATGGGCAATCAAAGGCCATTTTCCGAAAAGCAGTAGAACGGATGATCCCGTCGGACATTGCCTTCCGAGAAAAACACCCCTTTCTTGCTCCACCAATTCTTGGAGAAAGAAACACCTTTGAAACAATTAAAGAAATTTTCCACGATCATCATTTTGCTAACCTAAACTTCATCGATCAGCCCTCAGTTTTAACATGGTTTGATCGAATCGAAGAATCGAACCCGACTGAACAGCAAAAAGCTGACCCCATCATTCACACTCTTCTCAGCATGCTCTTTCTTCAGAACTCCTACAAACTGTCACTATGAAACACGAATGGTGGAAAGACTTTTATGACGAACACCTTGCACACGTGCTCTTGCACCCAGCAACGGGTGAAGATTCAAAACGAACCTGTGACTTCTTAATTGAAGCTTTGAATCTTGCTCCTTCGGATCATGTCTTTGATCAATGTTGCGGCACCGGACGCATCGCGATTGAACTCGCGAAACGAGGACATTCGGTGACGGGAATCGATCTAGCCGACATCTATATTCGTGAGGCTCAATCGGCCGATCAACCAAATACCTTTTTCACCGTCGAAGATGCTTTCCTTTACCAAACTCCCAGCCCCTGTGATGCCGCGATCAACTGGTGGACGAGCTTTGGATATTCGGACCAAGACTCTCAGAATATCGAGATGATGTTAAGAGCTTACAGCTCGCTGAAACCTGGTGGAATGTTTGCAATGGACTATATGAACGTCCCGAATCTTTACCGAACATTCCAACCAATCGTGACGACGGAGAGAGAAAACAAAGACGGTATCACCATTCTTGAGAGACAAAGCAAAATTGACTTCCCATCAGGACAGCTTCTAAAGACTTGGAGCTATACCCTCCCCGACAATAAACAAATACAACACGAAACCTCAACTCGACTCTACTCACCGGAGCAACTCTATTCGTTCTTTAAAACGGTTGGATTTACCGAAATCAATCTATTTGGAGACATCGACCACTCAGATCTCACCCTGGAAAGTCCCCGTTGTATTATCGTTGGAAAGAAACCTTCACCGTAGAAACGATGTTTCATACTCAGCTTCCTAAAAACAACCTAGAAACCAGAGAGCAAATCTTTCTTGGCCAAAAATTCATTGCACCCACAAACGACCTCAGCCGCTCTCTGGTTGAGTCTGCTAAGTCGCTGATCACCGAAAAACTCGGAGTGCCTGATATTCGTAAAGCTCGCCTCACGTTGACTGATCAAGATTTCTTCGAAAAAATGGGAGAGCTCAGACGCATCTTCTATTTGGGCACAGAATATCACGAAAAACTTCGAGGACTAATCGCCGCCCTCGGTTTTGATCCCAAACAATGTGCTTTTGACCCAATCAGAATTCGAGTCATTTTGCCAGGGGGGCATCACAACCCCAAAGCCGCTCCAGTTTACTACGCCCACCGCGATACTTGGTATGCTCACCCACAATCACTGATCGTGGGTTGGCTTCCCCTCCATAACCTGTCAGAAGAAGAAACCTTTGAATTTTACCCAGATCAGTTTGATGACGAGGTTCCCAATAATTCTGAAATTTTCAACTACGCTGACTGGATCAAAGATGGGCCAGCATTGAAGATTGGATGGCAAAAAAGCGATTCTGGCCTCACTGGTGGATACCCAAAGTCACTTCTTAGAACCCGCCCAGCGAAAGCTGAGGGGTTTTCGATCAAGACTGGAGAAACACTTCTCTTCTCTGGTTCACAATTTCACAAAACTCTCGAGCAAGATCTAGGAACCATTCGCTACAGTCTCGACTTCCGTCTCGTTCACCTCGATGACATCACAAATGCTCGCGGCGCGCCAAACGTGGACAACCGCTCCCAGGGCAACATTCTTGCTGACTATATCCAACCGCCACTGACATGAGCAAAGGTTCGAGTTCTGGGAAACCCAGCAATCTCATACTTGGACCTATGGCAACTAGCCTCATCCTACGCTAGCGATTTTGAGCAAGCAGATGGAGAGATCGCCCTCTGTATGAAGAGGAGCCCTGAATGGGTGTCAGCCCTCTTGGGGTGTTGGATCATCGGAAAAGCACCTATCATCCTAGATCCTGGATGGCCACAAAAACGAAGAGACCAGATCATCGAGGAGGCCGATATTACAACATTTGTTTCCGGCCCTCCAACCTCACCTCCAAGCCACATCTCTCCTTCCAAGATTGATTTAGAATCGCCAGCCTACATCATTTACAGCTCAGGTTCTACAGGAAAACCAAAAGGGGGCATCGTTCCCCACGCTGGTCTGACAACGATGTTAGACCAGCAGATCAACCTATTTGAGATTGGCCCCCAGACCCGTTCACTCTGGCTTCACGGCGTCGCCTTTGATGCCTCAATCTCGGATATTGGAACTGCCCTTCTTTCTCGCGCTACTCTGTGTATCGACCCTAATGCGATGGAGGGAACGAGCGACTCATTCCTCAATCGTGTTGCACACCACCGAATCAGCCATATTGATATCCCGCCTGCACTCCTCGCTCACCTAAATCCCAACAATGCACCTCAGTGCTTAAAGTCACTTGTGATTGGTGGAAGTGTTTGCGCTCCGGAGGTCGTCCAAAAATGGGCCAAGGTTGTCCACCTCGTGAATGTCTACGGGCCGACTGAAGCGACTGTTTGCACTAGCATGGTCAAGTGCCAGCATGATTGGAAGCAACCCCTGATCGGCTCTCCAATCGACGGGATCAGTTATCTGATCCACGACGAAAATGGGGATGAAAGCGTCGAAGGAGAATTAATCATCTCTGGAGATGGCGTTGCTCTTGGTTATCTGAAGCAGCAGAAACTAACTTCCGATCGGTTCTTCACCCTAAACAATCACAGAGCCTTTCGGACAGGAGACCACGTCAGAAAAAATGAAGATGGTGAAATCGTTTTCCTTGGCCGGATTGACCGCCAATTTAAGAAAGATGGACGCCTCATCTGCCCCGAGGAAATCGAAGCCTCCCTGCGCGCGCTCGAAAATATTACTGATGCTCACGTTTCACTCGTAGATGGTCTCATCACGACTTGGTTCACCTCCAATTCGCCCGCCGACCCAAAATCTCTGCGCTCTGATCTCACCACAAGACTCCCAGAATGGATGATCCCATCCCGGTGGATCCCCATGGACAATTTCCCAAAGCTTTCCAACGGAAAAACTGATACGCGTGAAATAGAACATCACAAGCCAGCCCCTTCCCCTTCTCCGCTATATCCCGACCGACTCGGGATCCTCACTCAGTTGGCCCGTGACGTCCTTGAGATCTCATCCTTTTCATGTGATGACGATTTTTTTCAGGCTGGAGGTGATTCCCTGGCGACCATGTGTTTCCTCACCGCTGCTGCTAACAAGGGCATCGAACTCACTCCCGATTGCCTCTATCAACACCGGACAATTCGATCCCTCAACGAACACATCGACAACCCTGTCGGCTACGAACGCTCAGGTGAAGAACTCATCTCAAAGCTCGACTCCTTGCCTCCTCCTGTAAAAGACAATGGGACGCCTTTACTATCCTCTCAGGCCGAACCACATATCCTGATCACCGGTGCGACAGGGTTCCTTGGAAGTGCTATTCTTGGTGAGCTTCTATCTAGAACCAATTACGAAGTCACCTGCTTAACTCGAGGGGATCTATCCGTCAGAACACAAGACATCCTCGACAACCTCAAGAATCATGGATTCTCACCGGAAAGAAAATTCAATTTAGTCCACGGCGACCTAAAAGACTCTAAGCTGGGAATGCACCTCAATGACTGGGATCGACTCACCAAAAGTTGCTCCCACATCATTCACTGCGGGGCTTCAACTCACTCTCTCGCTACTTATGATGCACTCAAAGCGATCAATGTCGATGGAACCCAACACGTTCTTCAATTCCAGTTTTCCGGATGCGATAAACAACTTTTCCACATTTCAACCCTCTCTGTTTTTGTTGACGCAACACCTCTGCCATCAATTTGCCAAGAATCTGATCAACTTGGGATAACCTCAACCATCTACGGAGGCTATGCCCAATCAAAATGGGTTGCCGAAAAACTTGTGCAGCGAGACTCCCCTGCGTCAAAGGTTCTTCGCCTTGGACTCCTGACGAGTAATCAAAAAACTGGCTTTGCCTCTCGAGAAGATGGGTTCACTCGAAAACTCATGGGACTCGATCCATTCCCCTGTGAATCTCTTCTTTCAGAGAATTCAACCTGCGACTTCACTCCAGTCGATTATTCGGCGAGAACAATTGTAGACATCCTGATTAATCAACCGGCAGACCAAACCTTCCATATTGCAAACCCTAAGCAATTGAGCGCTTCACAGCTGTATCGAGCCATCAAAGATTCACCATTCGATCTACACCTCAGCAAGCGAAAGAATGATAGCTCGATAAACCACCACACTTCCGACCTCCTCAAGACATCTTCAACCCGTTTCTCTACGAGCAACACGGAAAAAATACAAAGCAGCTCTTGCCCGGAACCAACACCTCAATATTTGGTGGAATCCCTCTCCAAAATGCATAAATTCCTGAACGACTCACAATGAGCAAATACAAACACGGCCTTCTTCTTGGAAAATTCCTTCCACCTCACCGAGGGCATGTTTACCTCGCCGATTTTGCTCGAAATTTCGTTGAACAACTAACGATCGTCGTTGGAACGATTCCCTCTGAGCCAATCGGCGGTGACCTTCGCTTCAAGTGGATGACCGAACTCTTCCCTGAATGCAACGTCGTTCATCTAGACAAGGATCTTCCTCAAGAACCATCTGAACATCCCGACTTCTGGAAGATCTGGCAACGAGAACTTCTCAACATATCCCCTCATAAGCCTGACGTCGTTTTCGCCTCCGAAACTTATGGCCATAAACTATCTGAAGTTCTTGGCGCACGTTTCATTCCGGTTGATCCAGACCGCTCTATCATGCCAGTGAGCGGCACGGCAGTTCGGGACGACCCATATGCTAACTGGGACCTGATTCCTTCGAATGTTCGAAGCCAATATTATCTGAAACGAGTTTGTGTGTTTGGCCCTGAATCCACTGGAAAAAGCACCTTAGCAAAAAAGCTAGCCAATCACTTCGAGACAACCCTGGTCCCTGAATATGCTCGGACCTACCTCGAACAACTCGGCAACGAGCTTGAGTTCAAAAAATTGCTAGATATCGCCAAAGGACAGGCTGCTTCAGAAGATGCTCTCGCCCCAAGGGCAAACAAAGTTCTCATCACTGACACCGACCCGCTCTCAACGACTGTATGGAGTCAATTCCTTTACCAAAAATGTGACCCCCAACTGTTCGACCTCGCAAAGAGCAGATCTTACGACCTCTACCTTCTGACAGATGTTGACGTTCCATGGGTGGAAGATCCCGTGCGCTACCTTCCTGAAGATCGAAAAAACTTCCACCAACTTTGTGAGTCCACCCTACAGAATCACAGACGAAAATACGTTCCAATATCTGGCTCTTGGGAATTACGATTCCAAACAGCGGTGGAAGCAATTGAACGGCTATTCGATAGAGGACCAAAAAATGGTGGCCAATCCGTTTAGCTTGTATGTTTAGGAGCAAATCAATCACCCTTTCTCCGCAGTATCCAATCGGGAGCAATGACCATAGATGGTGGCGCTAAGCCCTTCCTTTCTTCAAAATCTCATTTGCTCGCCTTTTCCCCAGAGCCTTCTCTCTTGCATCGACCCATCCCTTGAAGAATTGATACGAGGCTTTAGTCGGCGGTTCGAGTCCGTCATCCCGCACCATTCGATTTTTCAAGGGTTTCAGGCCAGAACCTCCTCTTCGTGTTAACATTCAGTGAAGCTCAGTAAGATTTTTCAAGTCTTCCGTCTGGATGCTCTCTTTTTCTTAGCTCTTCTTTTTCCCAAGGCCTTCTCCGGATAAGCAATGGGTAGGAGCGCAGGACGGTATGGGTGAAAATGCCTCGTTGCTATTCGGTTACGGCTTCTTCATCTCCTAATAAATCTTCCAGGGGACACTTCCAATTTGGAGACAGGTCCAACTAAAAGCGATCCCACAAGACCTAACTTTTTTCATAGAGGGCTGAGTCACAGTTACCCAAACCCCCGCTTTTTTTTAGCTCATCGAAAACACATTCTGAAACAATCAAACAATTTTCATCAGAAATTCCAAAGTCATCTTTCCCAGCGCAACCATTGACCTTGAGCCACAGGAATTTAGGGACATTTCGACCTGGATAAAGTTCCCTAAACTGCTCAGACAAAGTAACTTCAACCGAACCAAGAGAATAACCAACTGCTCCTAACTGTGCTAGTGAATTGGCTAATAACTCAGTTACAATGAAACAAGGAAAACACTCCAACAAATGATCTCCGAGCCAACCATCTAATTCTATATGTAAGAATTTAACCTCGGGAGGATGAGTAGCTGAATCAAGGATGGCATTTTTTCCAAATCCACCTGTTACTTCTGGTTCGAGTTCATAGAACATGATTTATCACCTTTGTCGCGTAGTGTGATCAAAAATAAAAATAAATCCCAGTTCTGAGCTTCTGCGCATCTTCTAAAATTTTGGAAATTTTTTTAATCGGGTCTGATTCTTTTTGATCAAGCCCCCTACAAAACCGAACCCCATTTGCAAGTTTACCTCCATCGACAACCTGTTCATCTTCATGATCATCAATATTGCACTCCATAGCCTCGCTTAACCCATTCCAAAATCCGTTTTGATATAAAGAAATATAGTCTTCATACTCTAATTTTATCTGAATCAACTCAGAATCAGCGGCTTGATCATAGTCCAGACGCTCCATAGCCTCCGAAGTCCTGGGAACAACTATTAATTTGTCCATATTTTCTATTTCGTGTAGTTAAAGTGGGTAACTTCGTTATATTCAGCCTGGCTTCGCCCGCGTTTTTTTCCATTCACCACAGATTAATCCTCCTGATCGAAAAGAACAGCCTTCAATTAACAGGAGACAAGAACGAATCCAATTCCAGGTTCACTCGACCATTTTTAACAACACGAACGCAATATGACTGCCTCATATTGATATCATCGCCATCTTCATCTAAAACATACAATACCCCATGGGAACCAGGAAGCTCAGCATTAACATATTTCAGAACATCATCCAGTTCAGAAGCCTCAGATCTTCGCCTATTTGCATTGAGATTTATGTTCAAAAAATAAATTCCGTTAAGAAGTAATACGTCTAATTTCCCGGAAGACCAATCTACCCCCCTTACGAGCTCCCTTAATCGAGTAACTTTTTCGTCCAGTCCACCATCATCAACTTCCTCTGAAGTTTCCGATATTTTTATCCAACCATGACACTCAAACATAAAATTTAAAAAGGATTAGTATCTATAACAGCTTCGATCTTATACCGCTCAGAATACTCCTTGATTTTTCGAATGACATCTCTTGTGCGGCGGACCATTGAAATAAAAATACGGCTTACGATCCAAGTCTTTAGCTGCTTCAAAATTTAGCTTGGCTTTCCACACCACACGTCTCTACCCGCTGATTTTACAAATTTGCTTCTTTAACTCTTCAAACTTGGTGATCGTTAATCGATCACCATCTACTAGCAATTCTAAAAATGATGGCGTATCTGCCCAGATTTTTGGAACT
>JAHDGN010000471.1 GCA_020627645.1 Akkermansiaceae bacterium | reverse complement strand
GGCGTCAACTCAGCTTTCACCGTCCGTAAGATCTCCTATGGCTGCGGAGTAGAGCGTGTTTATTCTCTTCACAGCCCCAGAATTGCCAAGGTCGAAGTGGTATCACGCGGAAAAGTGCGCCGCGCTAAACTTCACTATCTCCGTGAACGCGTCGGAAAACGCGCCGTTCAGGTCAAATCGGCCGACTAAACGACGAAAAGAGTTTCAATTGAACAATCGAGCCGCGACTGCAATGCATCGCGGCTCTTTTTTGCACTTCAACTCTCCGGCAACATTGACCAACCTCATCATCACTTGAGAGTCCATTGGAGCATCGTTATCCTAGCCGTGATCGGAACTATTCTGCTCACATGGCACCTCCGCACCCGTCACATGGACTTCATGACCCCAAATAACACCCCCCTCCCGCCCGAAGACTTCGGCACCGACATGGCCGCCGGCCCCATCAACCTTTACCTAGGCTCCGAGCCACAACCATCATCAACCACCGAACCTACGATTCCCCCACTCACGCCAGACAACCTCGGCAATCTCGAAACCAGCCCCGCCCTGAATGAATACCAATATTTTGCCCAAAACAATCCTCCTATCCGCCTCTTTCTCTTATCTGCCACCCTCATCAGCCAGAATCACCCCTCCAGAGCCGTTCTAGCCTTGGAGCGAATCATCGACTCCTCCCCATCAACACCAATCCAAAAAATTCAAGCGGCGAGCCAAATCATCGCCCTCCAAAAAGATCTCCCCCCCTGGAATCTCGACCCCGCAAACACCTGCCACCCTCAACCTCGCTCTCAACAATCCTCCAACCGACACCCTCAAAAATCAACTTCTCCAACTTACCTCTCTCATCGACCAAGCTTCTGGCAACCAACTCGATACCGCCCCCAAGATCACCCAAAACCCACCCGGTCAGCGATCCCCACCCACCCTTTCCCTCTCTCTCACTCAACAAAACTCAACAAACACTCCAAATACCGCTTTCCAACTCCCCGCGGATGACAACCCCACCAAATACCTCGAACTCCTCGCTACCGCCGCTTTCCAATCCGTTCGTAAACATCTCACCCACAACGGACACCAACTCGCCCCTCCCCCCAAAACCAACGGCACCTCTCTACTCACCACTCAAATGACACGTCTCCAATGGCAATTCCTCATCAAGTCCCTGAAGGAATCATCCCACCAAAATCCCATCACCGACTAAGACATCTCCATCCGAAACGTTAATATAAAAAGCAACCATGGCCCTCAAACTGTTCATCACCCTGATCGCCCTCTTAGGAGTAAGCTACGCTCAGAATCCCACCAAAACGGACCAAAAAGCCGACAGCAAACCGAAACCACCCGAAATCAAACACCTCAACCCAACCGAAATCCAAATTGGAAAAATCATCCTGAACAAAAAAACCCGCGAAATCTCCTTCGGCGCCGGTCTCAACATGAACCAAAACCTCATCGAATACCTCCTCGCCACTACCATGAGCGACAAAGTCCACGAAACCCTATTCCTCACCGATATCAAACCCTCAAACCTCCTCATCGCCATGAAGCTCCTTGGCATCAAAGAATCCAAAGAACTCTTCCCCATTCGAGACCCAAAAACAATGCGTCCCACCGGTAAATTCCCCAAAGTCACCAAAGAAGTCCACCAAGCTTCCCTTGTCGATATCCACGTCGAATGGACCAACGAAAAAAAGGAATCACAGCGCTTCCCCGTCCACCAACTCATCCAACACATCGAATGGCCTAAAGAATCCGCTGCCCCCCAACCCAACCAGGAATTCTCAACCAAAAACCTCAAAATGACTGAGATGCCGACCGGCCCCTGGCTGAGCACCGGCTCCTACATCTTCAAAAACCGCCTCAAAGCAGACGTTGGAGGCATCATCCTTGCGATCTTTACAAATGAACAAGGTATCGTAAACTATCAAGGCAAGGACCGCCTGATGGGAGACGTCTGGATCCCCAACAAAAAAGTCCTCCCCCCACTCGACTCCAAAGTCAAAATCATCCTCAAATCCCACAAACCCGACAAAAAAAATTAAGAATCTCTGCCGGCTCAAAACCATCCAGCCCCAGAATTCCCCCTCCAACAAAATTGACCATCCGCTAAGAACGAAAACCAAAACATAGGAAGACCAAACCAAAATGAAACGATCAACTATCGCGGCCCTTATCGCTCTTAGCTCCCTCCCTGTTGCCGCCCAACAGGATACCAAAAAACTTGAGAAACCCGCCATTTCAGGGGCTCAACTCTCCCTGAAGCTGGAATCTCAACAAACCATCGCCAAAGGAAACAAGTTTCTCCTCTCCAAACAACACACCGATGGATACTGGGGAGACCCCAAATTCCCCGCCTTCACCGCCTTTGCACTCCGCTGCCTCATCATGGACCCAGCCAACGACCCCAAAGCCGGACACTCCGACCCCGTCAAA
>JAHDGN010000470.1 GCA_020627645.1 Akkermansiaceae bacterium | reverse complement strand
TCACGCGAATACTTTACGCCGCAAGCGGCGGGGAATCAGACCCAAAGAGATTCAACACATCTGCCGCTCTCCCAAACCAACCAGAACTCCACGCATTCTCTTGCGGAACACAGGTTTCCCACTGCTCCTGCTGAATATTGTGCGCTTCCAAACTAACCGGAACCCGAAAAGTCCCAGTTTGCAAGCTGTCTACCGAAGGAATAGGCTCCACCAAAGTCCCCACATTTGCAACAAAGGCAGCCTTCCCAGAGTTATATAAGGCTGCCAAACGAGGCATCGAAGGATGAAGACCAAACGTTCTCCCCCCAACATCTCCATTCAAAGGCAAAAGCTCCGAAACCCCGTTATCTACCCCATGACCAATCGCCAAGTTCGTCCTCGCAGTCAAATAATCTTCGTATTCGCTCGGAGTGGTCGGCACTAAGGTATTAAAAGAATCATTCCCTCCTCTCAAAAACAAACAAACCAAAGCTTTATACTCACCACCTGCGGAAAGACCACTACTTGCCTGCACCACCCGAGGCGCCATCGTCAAGTTAAGCAGGGTGTTCATAAAGGGAACCGAACTCATCATCCCACATGTTCCCGAAGTTAAGAAATTTCTTCTTTTCATTTGATTTGATTACTCACGTATTTCTTTCCCATTTCATTTACCTTTGCACCGCCGCCGAAGAATCAGCAAATAATTTCAGCACCGCAAAGCGCACCCGATCAATTGGTGGCAGAGTATTCCAAGCACTCGCCGCAGACCCCGTTTTCAAAATCGGCTGACGATAATCAGCAATCGCTTCATGGGTCGCCATCCCTCCCGCCATCAACAAATTTAAACGATCCACCAAATCGTCCGCCGCCTCCACAGATCCTGCATCTAAATAAGCACCCTCCTTAGCGAATTCATAATTTACCTGAGGGTCCGTCGAAACCGAATTAACCACCTTCGAATGGAGCCCATATCGCAAGCGATCTGCTAAAAAGTTAATGGTCCCAATTGCCGTCCCCGTACTCAAAATTTGCATCTCAGGAGAAACCATTCCCATGGCCTGAATCTCTCCAGGCTCCTGATACTCCGGCTTAAAGTAATTGAAAACCGACTGCGCATTAAAAAATCCCTGCCCCATCATCTTTAAGGTCACATCATATTCATCCTCAAACACCCCGCGGTTTGTCTGCACATGATTCCAGAATTGGAGATTATCCCAAGAATAGGGAGCCGCATCCGTCTCCTGCCCCACTTCAAAATTCTTAACCGTTGAGAGAAACCTGACATAAGGTTCACGAACTTTCCCAAAGGTTTCATCAAACAAAAACCTCGGACCACGTGCCTCTGGATCCAACAAAACAGCTTTCACCGTCTGACCCAAATTGCCATTCGTCGCCAAATACCGCTGAGCCACACGCTGCACATACTCAGGAGTCGGATTTGACGTGACCATAAAGCGAATGAAATGCCTCGAAACAAAAACCGCCGTATTCCACATCTCTGACAACTTCTCACATACAAACCGAATCTCAGGCTCAGCATTCATCCCCGCAGGAACCTCCAATCGATAGGGCTTATCTGGAAACAGGACCTTCTCCGTCTGGTCATGCTGAAAATCGACCGTGAACATCGGTCCCCTTGCCCGATCCTCCCGATATACTGCCGTCCACCAATTGTTCGAAGCCCAAACAAGCCCCGTAAACACCTTGGCCATCCGAGTCACATCTTGATTCGTATAGGTCTCAATCAACCTGCCATTGTCGGTCTTGTAGGTCCCATCAGAATCGTAATCATACAACCCCATGGTAAATAGCTGCATGATTTCGCGCGCATAATTTTCATCCGGCTTAGTTCCTGCCGCCGGGTCTTCTTTAATATTAGTCACCGACGACAACCAAAACCCCATGTAGCAATTCATCGAAACATCCCCCAAAAGATCGCCATAATCACTAAAGGCACCGCGATAGACTAAATCAAGATAATGCGATGCAGATCTTCCTGTTGCCTTTTGAGAATTATTCTTCGACGTCACCAACAACTGCAACAAAGTCCAAAAAGTCTTCTTCCGTAAAACATCCTCCCCATGGACAACACTCCTCATGAACGCTGTATCCAAATTCATCTGATCCACATTATTCTGAGTCCCTCCACCCATCTCGGTGTCGGCATGCCGGAAAGGAACAAATCGAGCGCGAGTAAAATATCCCATCCCCATCGTTCCCCCATTAAAAGTAGCCGCTTGCAATGGCACAATTTGATCAACCAAGTATGTATTATAGGACATGTATGGAGCCTTCGCTAACTGATCATCAATCCACCCCTCATACCCCCTAGACTTCACTTCTGCAATATCCTCATCCGTTGGCCCAAAACCAGCTTGAATCAAAAAACGCGCCGCCGCCAAAAATAAAGATCCCCGCCGCAAGCAGCGGGGTATTTAGAAGAGTTCCAGCTGTC